>CAYWZR010000050.1:0-12018 GCA_964462885.1 uncultured Nitrospirota bacterium | reverse complement strand
GGTTTCTGCTGCAATCAGCGCGGTCTGGATTGTTTCAAAATCTCTCATTTCTCCTACAAGAATAACATCCGGATCCTGCCTAAGCGCGGCTCGCAAAGCTCTACTGAATGACTCTGTATCGCTACCGATCTCTCGCTGATTTATTATGCTTCGCTTGTCACGATGCAGATATTCGATTGGATCTTCAATGGTTATGATGTTGCATGTCTGGTGGCTGTTGATATGCTCTATCATAGATGCCAGCGTTGTAGTTTTTCCGCTTCCGGTCGTGCCGGTGACCAAAATCAGTCCGCGCGGTTCAAGAGCGAGTTTTTTAAGCGATGCAGGCAGGCCAAGATCGTCTATTGTATTGATCTTTACAGGAATAATTCTAAAAACCATCCCGATAGTTCCACGCTGTATGAAAATATTTACACGAAAACGTCCCAGACCCGGTACGCCGTAACCAAGGTCGATATCATTCTGCTTTTTGAACGTCTCACGCTGCCCTGACGTCATGATTCCCAAAGCTATGGTCATGGCATCTTCTGCGCTCATCCTGGCACCGTTCGGAAAAGGAGATAGATGGCCGTTTATGCGAAGAATCGGCGGGTTACCTACCTTGATGTGAATGTCCGAAGCTCCGAGTTCCACAGCTTTTTTAAGAATTATATTTATATCCATAACCATAAACCTCCCCAAAAAAACTTAAAAAATATTCCTTATGCTTCACCCTGTTTTTGCTGATTTAACTGCTTTAATCCATAGGCATCCCGCACAGAAGCCTCCAGCATTTCAGCTGCCTGCGGATTTTGTTTAAGATAGTCCTTTGCGTTTTCTCGTCCCTGGCCGATTCGTGTTCCTTCATACGAATACCATGATCCGGCCTTTTCAACAAGGCTTTTATTCACTCCCAGATCCAGAAGCTCACCAGTTCTGGAGATTCCCTCGTTGAAATATATTTCGAATTCAGCCTGCTTAAACGGCGGAGCTACTTTATTTTTTATAACCTTTACCCGAACACGGCTTCCCACCTGTTCCTGTGCGTTTTTCAATGTTTCAATACGTCTGATATCAAGCCGGACAGAGCTGTAGAATTTCAGGGCATTGCCGCCAGTGGTCGTTTCAGGATTTCCAAACATTACTCCTATCTTCATTCTTATCTGATTTATGAAGATGATAGTCGTCAGACTTTTGGCCACTGCTGCCGTAAGTTTTCTTAGTGCCTGGCTCATAAGTCTTGCCTGAAGTCCGGGAAGCGAAGCTCCCATCTCTCCCTCTATTTCAGCTTTGGGAACAAGAGCTGCCACTGAATCGATCACAATAATATCCAGAGCGTTACTGCGAATCAGTGACTCGGTTACCTCAAGAGCCTGCTCTCCGGTATCAGGTTGTGAAACCAAAAGGTCCTCTACCTTTACACCAAGCTTCTGTGCATAACCGACATCCAGCGCATGTTCGGCATCAATAAACGCTGCTGTTCCCCCGGCCTTCTGCGCCATCGCGATTGCGTTTAGAGCCAGAGTGGTTTTGCCGGAAGATTCAGGGCCGTAAATTTCCACAACTCTTCCGCGGGGATACCCTCCAATGCCTAATGCGACATCCAGAGTGATTGACCCTGACGGAATAACCTGAATTTCCGTTACAGCGCCTTCGCCCAGACGCATAATTGCTCCCTTGCCGAACTGACGTTCTATCTGTGCCAGAGCAGCACTCAGAGCTTTAGTCTTCTCACTTTCGTTATTTGTTGTACCTTTCTGCGCCATTGCTCTCTCCTTTTTCACTCTTCACCCTTTACCAAGCCGGGCCACAAACAGGTTAGTATGCTTTGCTCCAGAGGGTAACAAGTGGCTTTCCATTAATACCAACTCGCTAACCTCGACTTTACCAAAAACGCGGTTCCCCGCTTTCTCTAAAACAGACAACGCCTGATCAAGACTGCTGCTGGAACGAATTCTCCCCAGGGTAAGGTGAGGGGTGAAATCTTTAATTTCCCGCTCAAGTCCTTTACCAGATAACGCTGTTTCTATATCCTTATGCAGAGAGATCAATTCTTTTGAAGAGGTCACCCCTGCCCAGAGAACCTTTGGGTTTTGCAGGGTAGGGAATCCTCCCACACCAGTCACTTTGAAAGTGAAGGGGCTATGTGAAAGCACAACTTCTTGGATAACTCTCTTTACCTCTTCTATCTGTTTCTCGTTAAGTTCGCCTAGAAACTTTATGGTCAGATGTATGGATTCATTACCGACCCAACGCACATCCGCCCCGGCGGTTTTAAGCGTTAAGAGCAATTCCTGCACACACAAGATTACCGCTTCTGACATCCTGATAGCAATAAAACAACGGCGTGTAGGTATGTTATTCCTCAAGTAGCAGCCAACCGGAAAACCTGAAGCGCCAGGTTGCTGTAAATGCCTGCAGCAACATCATCGATCATTATTCCCATTCCACCTGAATACTTCCTCTCTAGTTCGCGGACAGGAGAGGGCTTTATTATGTCAAAAAATCTGAACACTACAAAGCCGGCAATCAAGTAGGCCGGTGTAGGCGGTAGAAACATCATGGCAATCCAGTAGCCGACGAATTCGTCTAAAACTATGCGTCCGCAATCATTTTCACCATAGATGATTTCCGCCCGGCTTGATGCCGGTACTCCGGCTATAAAAAGTACGGCAATGACAAACAAGCGGCAAGTTGGTGATAAATCCGGCAAAAGCCAATACGCCGCCATAGCGACAAATGTGCCCACAGTTCCAGGGGCAAAGGGGGAGTAACCTGCATATCCCACAGAGGTGAAAAATTTGATGAGACTATCGGAAAAGTTCGAATGTTTTGCCAAGAACCTTCTAGACCTGTTAAATAAATTACTTTTATATCTTTTAAAAAAATATGAAGCTACTTTTTCCTGATGTAAAAGAACGTGACATTGCCGGAATTACCGGTTTCGAGCATTTCATGTCCCAGTCGTTTAATAAGTGACGGTATATCCGTCTTGGCTCCAGGGTCTGTGGTTTGCACAAGGAGTACCTTACCGCTATCAAGTATATCGAGCTCTTTTTTTGTCTTAAGCACAGGCATAGGACAACTTAACCCGGTGGCGTTCAATGTTACATCAGCTTTTATCATTTTTGCAGTAATTTTGTATTAATTCCTAGTCATAATGAAAAGCAATTACAATCAATGATAAATTATTATAATTTATCATTTCCTGAATCTGCTATAATCTTCGTTAATAATAATGGCAATAATTTATATCATTGACGGCCACTCCTACATATATCGAGCCTATTATGCCATCCGCAATCTGAGTAGTTCAAGCGGGTTTCCCACAAATGCCATATTCGGTTTCACCAACATGCTTCTTAAAATCATTCGCGAAAAGACTCCAGAGCACCTTTTCGTTGCCTTCGACTCCGGCAAACCCTCAAAGCGGCAGGACTTATACGAGAAATACAAGGCCAACCGTCCAAAGATGCCGGAAGACCTTGTAGTTCAGATCCCTCATATTCGTAGAATTATTGAGGCCTTTCGTATCAAAAATCTGAGTGTTCCGGGCGAAGAAGCTGACGATATTATTGCCACAATTACGAAAATGGCCCGAGCCGAAGGCCTTGAAGTCTGTCTCGTCACATCGGATAAAGATCTTTATCAACTTCTGGATTCAGGGGTCACGGCCTATGATACGATGAAAAACAGAATTTTCAGGGCCGACGATGTTTTAAAACGTTTTGGAGTTGAGCCAAAGAGGATTCCTGATTTTCTGGCTCTTACCGGAGATTCTGCTGACAACATTCCGGGAGTGCCAGGGGTCGGTCCGAAGACCGCAAAAACACTTATGGAAGAGTTTGGCAGTGTTGAAAAACTTCTGCAGAAATTTGACTCTATAAAGCGCCCCAGGTTGCGAGAGGCGGTTAAAGATAATGCCGATATGCTTCGTTTGAGTCTGCGTCTTGCAACGGTAGAGAGCAATCTTCCCCTGCCGGTCGAAATAGAAAAATGCCGAATGACAGAACCAGACTGGCCAAGCCTTCTTGCCCTGTTTAGCGAGTTCGAACTCACAAGTTTGGCAAAGATGGTGCCAAGCCGTTCAGTCAATACGCCTCATACCATCATAAGCGGCAAACACGAGATTGATTCCTTTTTAAGCCGGGTTGGTGACGAACTCACACTGCACACTGAAATTTCTGGTCGAGAGGCGGTTGATTCTGATATTGTTGGGCTGGCCCTCGCACTGCCGGGGCTTGACCCTGTTTATATCCCGGCCTCTTCACAGTCAGGACAAAGTGAGGATCTTCTGGCCTCTGTCCGGCCTATGCTAGAGGATTCGAAGGTGAGTAAAGTCGGTTATAATCTCAAAAAAGATACCCATGCTCTCCGGAAAGCTGGCATAACGCTTAAAGGACATGGCTTCGATGCCATGCTGGCTTCCTATCTTCTGAATCCAAACAGAGCAGGACACAGCCTGGAGGAGATAACCCTTTCCTATCTTTCAAGGAAAAAGCTCTCCTATGATGAGGCTATTGGAAAAGGAAAGCCGCCCGTGGATATTCCGATCGAAAAAACAGCGGCTTTTTTGTCTGAAAATGTCTCAATAATTATGGCGCTTAAGCAGACTTTGGCTCCGCTGATTGAGAAGGTGGGTTTAACTTCTGTTTTACATGATATAGAGGTTCCACTAGTTAGTGTCCTGGCAGATATGGAAGCAGTCGGCATCAGTGTTGATAAAGATCTGTTTGCCCAGTATTCCGGCGAGCTGGAAGCCGAAATGAAGAAAATTGAGCAGCGGATATTCTTCTATGCCGGAGAAAAATTTAATGTTAATTCCCCAAAACAGCTTCAGGAAATACTGTTTGATAAGCTTCAACTTACTCCTGTCAAGAAAACAAAAACAGGATATTCTACAGATATAGATGTTCTTGAAGAGTTGTCAGCCCAGCACGATCTACCCCGGGAGATCATCGAACATCGCACACTTAGCAAGCTGAAGAACACTTATGTGGATGTTCTTCCCGGTTTGATTAATTCGGTGACCGGCAGAATTCATACCACATTTAATCAAACTGTAACCGCAACCGGTCGGTTGAGCAGTTCAAATCCGAATCTCCAGAATATCCCGGTTCGTGGAGACTGGGGAAGAAAAATAAGGGCGGCTTTTGTGGCAAGTAAAAAAGGACACCTTCTTGTTTCAGCCGACTATTCTCAGATAGAGCTGCGTATACTTGCCCACTTAAGTCAGGACTGGACTCTACTGGATGCCTTTGCAGTTGGTACAGACATCCATACAATTACAGCTTCACAGCTTTTTGATGTTAAGTCAAAAGCCGTGACAAAAGATATGCGCCGCTTGGCAAAAACAGTCAATTACGGAATCATTTATGGCATGAGTCCCTTTGGCCTGGCCCGTCAACTTGGAATTTCCTCCTCCCAGGCAAAAAGCTATATTGAACGTTACTTTAAATTGCACCCGGGGGTGCAGAAGTACACAAAGCACATAGTGGAACAAGCTAGCAAGAAAGGCTTTGTCACTACTATATTTGGCCGGCGCAGAGAAATCCCGGAGCTGAAAAGCCCTGGCAAGGCCAGTCAGCAGCTCGGTCGACGGCTTGCGGTAAACAGTCCTATTCAGGGTACATCCGCAGACATTATCAAGATTGCGATGCTTAATATTCAGCGTGGATTAAAAGTGGAAGGAATGAAATCCAGTATGATTCTACAGATTCATGATGAGCTTCTTTTTGATGCTCCAGAGGAAGAAATTCAAAAACTTAGATCTTTTGTCCGAAAGGAAATGGAGGAAGCAGTCACGCTCTCCGTGCCAATCAAAACAGACATCGGTACTGGAATAACCTGGGCGGAAGCACATGCCTGAATAAGGACTCGCTTAACAATACAAAATCTTTTGTCTGTAGCCTATCTTATTGTTTAAGATTTTTTAAGAGGAGAAACTTTATGGAACAGAAAACTGCCGAAGTTACGGTCCCATTTCACTTCAAGGAATGCGTAATTATTCCAAAAGCCACTGGGGAGAAGGCTTCAAGCCTTAAGGAACTTCGCGAGAAAATCATGCTAATAAGTGACGAGTCGTTGTACCACCACACTTATCAATATTTTATAAGGGGACATCTCCAGGAGTATACCAATCGATTTGCGGAGTGGGCTGCTGAAAATATTGAAGAGCGTGCGCTTTCAGAGCAGTTTTCTAACCTTGACCCTTACGAATTCAATACTATTGAGTCGCTCAGGGAGGAACTCGTTCGCATCACAACTAAGTACCTGGAAAACAATCCAGAGCCGCGACCGGTTCTGCCAGGCGATGAATTCTACTTTAACGAAACGCTCACAATGGTGTTTGAAGCTGGTCTTAAGGCCAGAAACTTAGCCGAATTTCTGATAGCTGTTCGTTATGTTGAGCCTGGATCCATCTATTTCCATTTTTATGAAGCCAGAAACCGGAGTGAGGAAAAAACCAACGATTTTTCGAGCTGGTTTGCGCTAGCTTTCGGCAAAGAGGAACTGGCGAATAAAATCAAAAATATCGACCCATTTATGTATGGTATAGAAGGAATAAGAGAACTAATTATCGAGCTGGTGGAGGCCGAACTTCGAAAAGATATGGAGGAATTCTAAGTGATAGCATTGAGTGATTATTCCGGTATTGCCCCGAAAGGAGATCTTCTCCTTATTTATAAACTTGCCGAAAAATTGCAAGGCAGGAAGTTTCTGCACATCAACTCTACAAAAGAGGGCGGAGGAGTGGCAGAGATACTGCAACAGATGATTCCTCTTTTGGTAGATACCGGAATCGATGCGGTATGGGACGTTATCGAGGGAGATGGCGATTTCTTTAACATGACAAAGAAGGTGCATAACAGTATGCAGGGCATGCGAGATCCGATCACTGAAGCTGCCTGGAGACACCATTATAAAATCAATATGGACAATGCCGACAAACTGGATCTTTCAGCCGATTGTGTGCTTATTCACGATCCACAGCCTGTGCCACTGATTGAAAAGAGAACAGAAAACTGCTGGATGTGGCGTTGTCATATCGATATATCCAGGCCTCAGCCAGACACATGGAATAAGCTTCGTCCGTACGTAGAAAAATACGATATGGCAGTATTTTCCGTCTCGAAATTCGCCCAGTCGATCCAACCGGATAAGTTCCTTATTCCGCCCTCGATCGATCCTCTAAGCGAGAAAAATCGCAGATTGGAACCGGAAGAGATAGATAAGGTGCTGGAGCAGTACCAGATACCCAAAGATAAACCCATACTGTTACAGGTTTCCCGGTTTGACAGGTTCAAAGACCCCATAGGAGTGATCCAGGCTTACCGGCTTGTAAAGAAATACAACGATTGCAGACTGATTCTGGCCGGAGGCACAGCCACGGACGATCCTGAAGGAGAGGCCGTGCTTCAAGAAGTTATGGACTATGCTGCAAGTGATCCGGATATTCATATCCTTCTGCTGCCTCCTTTTAGTGACAAGGCCGTAAATGCTCTTCAGAGGGCGGCTGATATTATATTTCAGAAATCTTTGAAGGAAGGGTTCGGCCTTACTGTTACAGAAGCTATGTGGAAAGAAAAACCGGTGATAGGCGGTAATGTTGGCGGCATACCCATTCAGATCATTCACGGTGCCACGGGATTTCTTGTCAATTCTGTTGAGGGAGCAGCTTTTCGGACAAAGCAATTCCTCAACAATCCTGCAATGATGAAGCGTATGGGGGAACGGGGAAGGGAACATGTTAGAACTAATTTTTTGATTACACGCCAGATACGTGATTATCTTTCCGCTTGGTTTTTCCTTGAAAACGGTCGCAAAAATGTGATTGAGTTCTAAATAGGGTAGAATAAAGGCGAAGAGCGAAAAGTAAAAGATTATTTTTCGTTTTTTGCCTTTAGCATTTATTAGCCATGAAAGATAGTCTTAAATTAAAATCATTTCTTGAACAGGCCATTCAGGACAGACGGCTTATAGTCGTTTCAAACCGGGAGCCCTACGTGCACAAAAAGCAGGGTGCCGAAATCCGGGTGGAACAACCTGTCGGTGGCTTGACTTCAGCTCTCGATAACGTACTTCGGGTAATCGGAGGCGTGTGGGTTGCCTGGGGTTCCGGCAGTGCGGACAAAAGAGTTGTGGACCGGCATGATCATGTCGATGTCCCTCCTGATAAGCCAACCTATACATTAAAACGTGTTTGGCTAAGCTCTTCCGAGGTGGATAACTACTACCACGGATACGCAAATCATGTCCTGTGGCCGCTCTGCCACATAGCTCTTGAACGTATTTATTTTAGAAAAAAATATTGGGATGATTATGTGGCTGCCAATCACAAATTCGCTCAGGCGGTCAGCGAAGAGGTTAAGGATAAATCCATGGTATGGATTCATGACTACCACCTTGCGCTTCTGCCTCGTGTTCTTCGTGATGCTCATCCTGGTCTGACCCTCGCTCATTTCTGGCATGTGCCATGGCCGAACTACAGCGTTTTAAGAGTTTCCCCTCATGCAAACGAGTTACTAGAAGCCATGCTGGCGAATGATCTTATAGGTTTTCAGATTACGCATTTCGCTGGTAATTTTATGGATTGTGTCGAGCAGATGATACCCGAAGCAGAGGTGGACCGTGAAACTTCTACAGTCACCTTCCGTGGACATAAAACCAGCCTTGAAGCATTCCCTATTAGTGTGGATTTCGACCGATTCAACAATATGGCATCCTCACGGCGTTCCGAAAAATTTATCCGTAATTTCAGGAAAAAACTCGGTATTCCTGATGAGACACTGCTGGCCGTTGGCGTAGACCGGCTGGAATATACAAAAGGTCTTACAAAGCGTATTCAGGCGATAGAGCTATTCTTTGAGCGCTACTCGCGTTACAGAAAACGGGTTAGCTTCTACCAGGTGGCTGTACCCACCCGGAGTTCAGAGCCGTACCTGAGCTATATGAAGGGAGTTCAGGAAATCATTAACCATGTAAATAGGCGTTTCGGCACTGATAGCTGGCTTCCAATTATATACACAGAAACAAAATTGGAGCACCGCGATCTGGCGGCTATTTACAGAGTGGCTGATCTTTGTATAGTGAGCTCTATCTATGATGGAATGAACCTTGTGGCCAAAGAGTTTATTTCATGCCAGATTGATGAAAAGGGAGTTCTTCTCTTGTCAGAACTTGCCGGGGCTGCGGAAGAACTTGAGGATGCAATAATAGTTAATCCTTATGATCTTGATAGCTTCTCAGCGTCCATAAAAACGGCCTTAAGCCTTCGCCCCAACGATAAAAAGAAACGGATGCAAAGGCTCCGCAAAAAGGTGAGCGAGTTTAATATTCATGTCTGGATCGGCTGTGTACTGCAGCGCATGTCTGATATCGCCAGCGCCAAGGCTGGTGGCACAGCCTACCTTTTCGACCACTTGGAACAAATTCAGTCCAGGGAACTCTTCCTATTTCTTGATTTCGATGGTACCCTGGCTCCTATCGCGTCCACTCCGGATAAGGCTGTTATGCCGGAACATGTAAAGAAAATGCTTAACAAGCTTAAAAAGATGATGCCGATTGCAATAATCAGCGGAAGGGCGCTTGACGATGTACGCATGAAAGTAGGAATTAGCGATTTAATCTATTCCGGCAATCACGGAATGGAGATTTGGAATGGAACGAAAATGGTACGCAACGAAGCCGGAGACGTTTCGATGATGGGAGAACTTCTTGCAAAACTGCAAACCAGCCTGAAAAAAATACCGGGCATACTCGTTGAGAATAAGAAGTTTTCGGCCAGTGTGCATTTTAGGAGAGTGCCGCCCAAAAGGCTTGCGGATGTTTTTAGAATCTTTTGGGATGTAACCAAAAACTACGATTCCTTTTTCGATATAACCGAAGGGAAGAAGGTCCTTGAAATACGATCCAAGGCAGCATGGAACAAAGGACACGCGGTGGAGTGGATACTGGAGAAAAAGGGCAATGAACATTACGCAGTATATATAGGAGACGATGTAACCGACGAAGACGCCTATAAGGCCATCAAATCTAAAGGGGCTTCAATATGTGTCGGCACAAATCCTAAGGCGGACTATTTTCTTAAAAATCAGGACGAGGTGGGCAAGTTTTTGGAGTGGTTGATAATACGAGGTATGTTTCGGGCTTTAACGCCATAAAGGTAACGGTTCGCTTAAAAATAATTTTCAGTCCTTTTTTTCAATAATTCTCCTTATTTCTTCACAGAAATCGGATATTTGGAAAGGTTTCTGTATAAATCCACAAATTCCCAACTCAAGTTCGTCTTTGACTTCAGATTCAGCACCATAGCCTGTAATAAGAAGAGTCTTTACATCAGGGGATATCTTCTTGAGTTCTATAAAGGTCTCTTTTCCACTCATATCCGGCATAATTCTATCGACAATAACAAGATCGATTTCACCGTGCAAGTCTTTAAACAGGTTGATCGCCGTTTGCCCGGAAGAACAGGTCAATACCCTGTATCCGTATCCCTCCAGAGCCTGCTGGGTCATCTCGCGGATGATTTCTTCATCATCAACCACAAGAATCATTTCGCTGCCGCCCTGAATCTCTCGCTCTTTGGCAGGTGGTAGCTCGCTGGTAGTTCTAACATCTGTTACAGGCAGGTAGATCTGAAATGTACTTCCCTCTTTCGGCTTACTATCAACTTTTATATAACCATTGTGATTTTTTACTATACTCCATACCATGGAAAGGCCTAGCCCTGTGCCAAAATCCTTGTCCTTGGTAGTGAAAAAAGGCTCGAAAATCTTATCTCTGACCACCTCATCCATTCCAGTTCCGGTGTCAGCTATAGTTATTTGGACATACCTTCCGGGCCTGGAGCCTTCATGCATACGGCAGAAACCATTATCCATTTCAAATGATTTCGTGTCGATCATGAGTTTGCCTCCACCAGGCATAGCATCCCGGGCATTTATACATATATTCAGAAGTACTTGCTGAATCTGTCCATCATCGGCCTTTACAGCAGGCAGATTACTCTCCAGGGAAGTTGCAATAGAGATGTTTTTGTTAACTGTGCGGCTAAGCAGACGCACAACTTCCATAACTATCTTATTAAGGTCGGTCGGTCTTACCTCGTATTTATCGCCCCTGATCATACCGAGCAACTGTCTGGTAAGCGCTGCGGCTCTTATGGCTGTGGTCTCTATAGCGCTTATGGATTTAAAGACGCGGCTGTCTTTATCAATAAACGTCTTGGAGAAAGATGCATAACCAAGTATACCCCCCAGTAGGTTATTAAAATCATGGGCAATGCCTCCGGTCAGTGTTCCTATAGATTCAAACTTCTGAGCTCTTATTACCTGCTGCCTTAGTTGTTCGCATTCATGCTTGGCTGCCTTAAGTTCGCTTATGTCTTGGACCAGAATAAGAAACAGGTTTTGTCCTGCGTGCGAAAATGGAATTAAATGAAACACGACATTCAGAGTCTCATCTGTTTTTTTCTTCAGAAGTCTCTTCACCACGGTGGGAGCCCCGGATCCTTCCACGGAATTTGTCACTTCTGCGGCCAATGTCCTTAAAGCATCATCCAGAAACGGAGCTATACTGGAAATTTTGATTTTGGCCAACTCTTCCACGCTATATCCTGAAATAGAGCTGGCTGCGGCATTTGCAAAGTAGATGTTGCAATTGCTGTCAACGGCAAACACTGCCTCATCCATGCACATAAGGAGTGTGGCGGGGAATGAACCATCGGCTGGAACTAAAGTTTGATTTATTAGAGTTGATTTACCTGAGCCCGACACTCCAGTTATTCCACACATAATTCCAGTTGGAAATTTTATATTTATGTTTTTGAGATTATTTTCTTTTGCTCCCGTTAGTTTTATCCAATTTTTTGGAGTTCTTAGTTTTTTAGGAATTTGGATTTTTTTTTTCCCACTTAAGTATTGACCAGTAATACTAGTTTTATCATTTAACATTTGTTTTGGAGTTCCACTAAAGGTTATATGCCCACCATGAATTCCTGCACCAGGGCCTATATCAATTACATAATCTGCCTGTCTT
>CAYWZR010000049.1:0-12170 GCA_964462885.1 uncultured Nitrospirota bacterium | reverse complement strand
AGTCTGCTCTTCAGTCCATTAGCCGTGTAACCGATAAAATAGATAAAGGCGAAGGGACTATTGGCAGACTTGTGACAGATGACAGCCTTTATAATTCGGTGAACAAAGCTGCTGTTAGTATCGGTCAACAGATTGATAAAGTGAATAAATTCAAAGTTTTTATGGAATTTAAAACTGAAGAGTTAACAGGAGTTGGAAAAGCAAAAGGATATTTTAATATTAAACTACAACCCAGAAAAGAAAGATACTATCTGTTTGGAGTAGTACAAGATCCGGTTAGCAATATCAGCACTAGTGAGACAATTACCACTGAGAACTCCATAACGACCAGTACTACCAGAACGAACGTGGAAACCGGTCTTGAATTTACCGCTTTGTATGCAGGACGCTTTGATAATGCTGTTCTTAAAATAGGTTTGATCGAAAGTACATTTGGCTTTGGAGCTGATTATAGTTTTCTCGGAGACAAACTTACACTTACCGCTGAGGCATGGGACTTTGATAAGAATGAAGATGGATCTCAGTACCCGCATATTAAAATAGGAGCTGATTATCGCTTAATGAAACACATCATGCTCAGCACAGGATATGACAACCTGCTAAACAAAAAATATAAAGGCCTATTTTTCGGGGGCGGAATTCGCTTTGAAGACAAAGACCTTAAATATCTACTGGGAGTTCTTCCGAGTTTCACTGTAAATTAAAACTAAATTAAATTTAAATTCACTGTAAATTAAATTTAAATAAATTAGATTAAATTAACCAGACTAAATTAAAATGCCAAAACGTATAGGTGAAATACTGATAGAGCTTGAATTGATAGCTTCCTCGCAGATAGAGACGGCACTTGAGATTCAGCGTTCAGAGACCTCCTCGAAACGTCTGGGAGAAATTCTAATAGGACTCGGTCTGGGCAAAGAGGATTTTCTGAAGGCTTTGAGTATCCAACTTGGATATCCATATATAACTTCCGATAATTTTCCAAAAGATAGCTCAGTAGACCATCCGATAGCTTTTGATTTTTTAAAAGAGCACTGTATCTTTCCGGTAAAGATGACAGATGAAACTCTCACAGTAGTGGTGGCCAACCCTAATGACCACGCAGGGCTGAGTAACCTGAAAACCGCCCTTGGCAGACAGCTCGAACTTTTCATAGGCTTTGAGGAAGATATTCTAGAATCACTCGAAGCATTCTATGGATCGCGCGGCGCTGTAATGAAACGCATCCTCGATGTGGTTGAAGAGGAAGATGTAGAAGACTCCGGCGCTGTAACTGCTTTGCAGGATACCGGAGAGATCAACCAACTTAAGGATCTGGCTCAGGATCGCGGAATTATACAACTTGTAAGCATGATAATAGAAAACGCGGTTAATGACAGAGTTAGTGATATTCACATTGAACCGTTTGAGAACTCTCTTTGTGTACGATATCGTGTTGATGGAATCCTACATGAGGCACAATCACTGTCCAAGCGGATGCAACCGGCTGTCACATCTCGTCTTAAGCTTATGGCACAGATGAATATAGCAGAACGGAGACTTCCTCAGGACGGCAGAATCAAAGGTCGATACTCAGGTAAAGATATCGACATTCGTGTCTCCACTCTGCCTACTATTTATGGCGAAAGCATAGTGATGAGGATTCTTGATAAAACATCCGCTTTTTTCTCGATGGAAGAACTAGGTTTTTCAAAGCCGCTCCAGAAAACGTATAAAAAACTGATAAATCTTCCTTACGGTATGTTTCTTATTACAGGACCGACCGGAAGTGGTAAGACGACAACTCTTTATGCTTCTCTTGATAAATTAAACTCTCCTACAAAAAAAATCATTACAGTTGAAGAGCCTGTTGAATACCAACTCCAGGGCGTCAATCAGATTCAGGTTCGACCCAAGATAGGTCTTAACTTCTCAAACGGTTTAAGACATATTGTCCGGCAGGACCCTGACATAATCATGGTAGGTGAGATTCGGGATCTGGAAACAGCTAACATAGCCATTCATTCAGCACTTACCGGGCATTTTCTTTTCAGCACGCTCCACACCAATGATGCCCCAGGAGCTATAACAAGACTCATGGATATGGGCGTCGAAAATTTTCTGGTTTCCTCAACTCTGATAGGTGTGTTGGCACAACGTCTTGTGAGAAAAATATGCCCTGATTGCCGCGAGCATTACAAACCTGGAAGGGAAGTTGAGCATGTTTTCGGACATAAGGTTGATATTCTCTACAGGGGACGAGGTTGCGAATGCTGTAAAGGCACCGGATATCGCAGTCGAATCGGTATATATGAGCTGCTATCCATAGACGACACCCTGAGACGTATGATCATGGAAAATGCCACAGCAAACCAAATGAAAGAGTATGCAGTTAAGTCTGGAATGAAAACACTTAGCCAAGACGGGCTATTTAAGACCTTGAGCGGGCAAACCACACTGGACGAGGTGCACCGTGTAACACAAATAGAATTATGAGCTTAAAGGGCGAAATACAAAGATTGAGATCTAAGGTAAAAGAAAAAAAAGGTATTGCTCTAATGATGACCCTCTGGATCGTAGTTCTGCTTGCCGTCGTAGCCGCCTCCTTTGCAGTGAGCATGCGTACCGGCACTGCAAGTGTCAGAAATTTCAAAGAAGATATATCCGCATACTATTACGCAGTAGCAGCATACGAGGACGCCATCAAGTTTCTTCTTAATGACACGGACAACGCTGTAGACTACGCTGATCAGGATGGAAAAATGATCGTAGAGACGGAAGGTGAAACATTTAAAGAAAATAGAGAGTTGCCCTTTGGAAGAGTGGAAGTACGCATTATTGATGAAAGCTCCAAAATAAATATTAATTCACTTTCACAAATCAAATGGATAGGACTTCTTGAACGATCAGGAGTAGAGTTTGAGGAAGCTCGAGAAATAGCTGATTCAATTCTGGACTGGATCGATGTTGACGATTTGCGCTACGAATACGGAGCAGAGACTGACTATTACGAAGAGCTTGGATATCGAGCAAAAAACGCTCCCTTTAGTACAGTAGAGGAGCTGCTGCTTGTAAAAGGCATCGATGAGGATATTTTGTACGGAAGTGCAGAATTGGAATTGACAGGCATTTACGACCATCTTTCTGTATGTGTCGGTAGGGGTATAAACATTAACACAGTGTCAGAAAATACAATGGAAATATTAGGAATTCCGAGTTTCGATATGGATAGCATTCTGGCTCAGCGTGCGGAAGGCCCGGTTATAGCTATACCTGCTTCACTTAGAAAGTTAGGCATCAAAGCCACCACTATTTCAAACTGCTTTAAGATTAGATCTTCGGTAACACCAACCGGCACAAGCTACACACGAACCATCGAAACTGTTATCAAAAGGGTTTCAAAAGGATCCGGTTATGAGGTGAAGGTAATGTACTGGAGAGATGATGTTTAGTAAAAGGCTGGCCATAGCGCGGCTTGAATCCGATTCGATCCGTTATACGTTGATCGAAAGAAGCGGGATTTCAAGCAGAGTGCTGGAGGAAGGCCGCTGGAGTACGGAGCCCGAAACCTCGCTCCCCGACATTCTGATCAAGGAACTACAGGCAAAAGAAGTTGGAATGGTCCGGCTTGAGCTTCCCCTGAACAATGTAGTTATTCACACACTCGAGATGCCTGCGATAAAACGCTCCGACATAAAAAAGGCCGTTCCCTTCGAGCTTGAAAGAAAAATGCCTATTTCACTTGATAATTTCTATTGGTCATTCAGCATCCTTGAGTCTGGAGGAAACAAGACCAGAGTTCTTACCGCCGGGGTTCGCAAAAAATATCTATCACCATTCATTGATCGCCTCTTAAAAGTCGGTATTACTATCGGATCTATTGAGTTAGGGGCTTTAAGTTTTCTCGGAAAACTAAAACCTGATGATAACGTTCTTTACCTTGGTCTGAACGAAAACAGTTTTGATATGACAGTAGTCAAGCAAGGCAGCCCGGCTATGCTTAAGTCGATCGAAAGGTCTTTTGTTGATCCGGAAAACTTACTTGAAACAGTCGCCAGCACCATCAGGCACGATATTGAGCAGCATCAGTGTGATCGTATAGAAATTTACGGACCTATCGACAAATTTGAACTGGAAAAAATAGGCGCACTGCTGCCAGCAGGAGTCTCATCCCTCGGTCATACAGCAGCTCGCAGCATTATTGCTGATAAACTTGGCGAATTTTTGCCTGTTAAGGTTTTGCCGGTAAAGGATCAAAAAAACGGTAGTGCAATAGGGAAAACAACACCTTCGGGTCCATTTAGACTTAACATTTTACCTACCGAGCTTCGTAAAAAACAGGATCCTCACAACATAATACTCGCTGTTCTTCTTGCATGTCTGATGGTAAGTTTTTATTTTCAAGGACACGAAAAGATAAAGAAGGATAAAATTGCCCTGGAGGAAGTAAACCGTGAACTCGTAGAAATCCGCAAAAGAGTGGGTGGAAAAGTAGAAGAGGTTTCTGGAACCCTTAGAGAACACGAAAGTGTTATTCGTTCTTTGATGGTTCTAAGGCCTTACTTCTCGGGCAGAAACAGGCCTATTATTGCAATACAGGAATTGAACAGAATTATTCCCAAAAATACATGGATTGTAAATTTTGTTATGGATGAAAAGGGCAAACTTGAAATAGATGGTTATTCAACTAATTCATCTGACCTCGTGAAATTGATCGAAAGGTCTGACAAGTTTACCGGCGCGGAAATGGCCGGTCCTATAAGGATGCAGCAACTTGGAGAACATTTCTCCATCAGAATGTACTGGGAAGATAGCAATGAGAGAGTTTCTGAAAAAACTACTGAAAAAACTGCAAAAAAAGCTGCAAAATGAAAAACATGGAAATAAAGAATAAGAAGGCCCTTGCAGTTATGCTCATTGGAGCGGCACTTGCATCTCTATTTATGATACAACCCTGGGTAAACTCAACAGACATGGAAGAAGAGCTTTTTAGCCAGTACAGATTGCTTTCAAAGTACCGTTCTCTGGCTGAAGAGTCAGAAAGTATAGGTGGAAATGTCGAGACATTAAAAAAAGAACTAGAATCATACGAAAGTAGACTTCTTGAAGGAAGTAATCCCTCCCTTGGGTTTGCTGAACTACAGCAAGTTGTCAGCAAACATGTCCAGAGTTCCGGTCTAAAACTCCTGACAGTGAAACCTATGGCACTTCTGGAACATAGCGAATACGTTGAGATTCCGCTTCAGGTTGACCTACAAGGCGATATGAAATCATTCCGCAACCTTGTGCGAAAGCTGGAAGGCGAACGTCTGGCTTTAAAAATAAGCAAACTATCCATATCCGTAGCAGACGTAAGAAAGCCCTACAAGCTGAATATAAAAATTGCGATACATGGAATAATAAAGTTATGATACGTAAGGTTGCACTGGAAATTGTTCTTTTCGGCCTGCTTGTATATTCGGTAATAATGGTCAGAGGTATCGCTGTCGATTATGATCCTCTTGCCGACATGAAGGATTCGGGAGCTTCCATTAGCCGTAGCTCTTCAAATCTGCCACCAATGGGATATACAGCAACCGGCGGAAAAGGTATTCTTAAAAAACAGATTTTCCATCCTAGTCGAAGCAGCAGAGTTGAGACTCCTACACCAAACCCAGACACGTCATCGCCATCGGCAGCGCCTGCTATCATGCCTAATCTTTTGTTGGTTGGGATTTTAGAAAATCCCAAAGGGGAACGATTAGCAATACTGGAAGTAGAGGGTGGAAAGGCAAATCAGTACAGTGTTGGTGATGTTTTTGCAGGCTTCAAGGTTGTTGAGGTAGGTATGCTGGAGGTTAAGCTTGAACGCGACGGAGAACCGTTGAAACTCAAGCTTCGTAACCAAGCGCTTTCTAAAAAACGGAATTCCTCAAAAAATAAAGCATCTAAACGAAGAAGCTCAAGGCGTAGGTCTTCAAGAGATAGGCTCTCAAGGGAGAGGCCCTCAAGAGGGAGATAGCAAGCGGTCAGATTGGTCGCTTTAACTAAATTTAGTTAAAAATTATTCATGGGGAGAAACTCATGCGAAGATTAATACCTGTTCAAATAGTTCTTATCATTGCGATGTTTACGACTTCATGTGCGCCTACGGCATCTGTCAAGCGGACAAAGCACAAACGTAAAGCAAAAATTGTTAAGGTTGAAGATACAAAACTTCCTGAACACTTTTTAAGTGAGGAAATACAAAAGCCTGATGACAAGTCCGAATCTACGACAGAACACACTAATCGGATGCGAGCTTCTGCACGTATTGAAGGTAAGGGCAAGGAAAAACAGATTATTCTGAACTTTGAGAATGCAGATATCAGCACAGTGATAGAGACCGTGGGCGATATCCTGGATTTAAACTACATACTCGCTCCTGGAGTTTCCGGACAGGTTACCATTCAGTCAAACTCTAAATTCCCTGTATCAGATCTTTTTTCAGTATTTCAGGCCATACTCGAGATGAATAATCTCACTGCGGTCAAAGAAGGGTCTTTTTACACCATACTGCCTATCGACCAGGCCAGAGGATTGCCTCTTTTGGTGGAAAAAGGCAAAAAAATCAATATGACCCTTGAGTCCGGTTTCGTCACACAGATTATTTCTGTCGAGCATGTCAAGGCTTCCGATGCAGCCAGCATTCTGCGTAATCTGCTCCCAAGAGGGGCTGATCTTATCGTTTACGAACCAACTAACATTTTGATACTTACAGCTAGGCCCAATGCGCTTAACCGCGTTATGAAAATCCTTGAAGCTGTGGATATCGAGGATACAGAAACAGAGGCGGTAAGGACATTCGTCTACTACGTGGAACATGGCGAGGCAAAATCCCTGACCAAGATTCTAAAAACCATCTATACAGAAGGAAAATCAGGTGGTATTCGTCGGGCTTCGATAGCCAGCCGTAAGCGTACTACAGCCCAGAAACGCAACTCAAAGAAAGCCTTAAGTGCCACTCCAGGTACAACCACAACCATCAGCAGTGAGGTATCCGGCGAAGTGGTGATATCCGCTTACGACGATATAAACGCTATTATCATAAAGGCTACGCCTAAGAACTACCTGGCGATTGTAGATGCGCTTAAGAAACTTGACATACCCAGAAAGCAGGTTCTGATCGATGTTATGGTAGCCGAAGTCACATTGTCGGAAAATGAAGAATTCGGTGTGGAATGGCTGCTGAAAACAGATAAAGACCCAAGAATTGTTACAGGCTCTCTTACAGGTGGAAACGTTGCTGGCTTGGAAAATGCCGCTAATTTCGCACTGGGCGCTGTTGCATCGGTCTTTGACTCAGACAAGTTTAACGCCATCATCAACATGTTTGCATCGAACAACCAGCTTAAAGTTATTGCAAGTCCAAGTATTCTTGCCACTGACAACAAGGAGGCAAGAATCGAGGTTGGTGATGATGTGCCTACCGCCACCGGAAATCTTTCGATAGACAATAGCACTGGAACGACTTTAGGCCAGATACAGTACAGAACCACCGGTACGATCCTTGAAGTAACACCCTACATAAATGCAAAAGATATGGTAACATTGAAAATATCCCAGGAAATAAGCAATATGAAATCAGAGACTGTCGGGGGTATTGATTCGCCTGTTTTCAGCTCCCGTAAGGCTAAAACCACAGCTATTGTACAGGATGGGCATACGCTGGTTATAGGCGGTCTCATAAAAGAGAGTATACGCAGCAAGCAGAAAGGAGTTCCTTATCTATCAAGTATTCCGATTATCGGTTTTCTATTTGGCAATACCTCCGATGATGTTATCCGTACAGAATTACTGATAATGGTAACTCCGCATATTATTACTTACCCTGAAGATGCAAAAGCGATTACGGAAGAGTACAAAAACAGAGTTCGGCACATCAGAAAGAGACTGGAACATGCAAAAAAACAAGCAAAAAAATAGATGATGACTTAAAAAGATCAACTGAAGGCTATTAAAAAACAATTAAGACACTTCAACCTTCAGCATAAATACCTAAGTTATTAGACAGGAGACAGTAACTATGTGGAAAAAAACCAGACACTTTAGAATTATCGGAATATACCTGGCATTTGCAATGTTTATGCTTGGATCAATTCCGGCAGACCTATTTGCCGGGATGACGCCGTCAACAGCAATTACTCTGGAGGGCGAAGTAAACAGGAATGCAGATCTAGATAGAATTCAGAAAGCACTTGAGACCAAACTTGTATCCGAACGCATGGCAGACCTGGGGCTTACGCCGGATGAAGTCAGCCAACGGATATCCCAACTTGACGATAATACACTTCATAATGCAGCCGTACAAATCGATGATCTTCAGAAAGGATCTGACGGTTTTCTCGGAACTATTATAGGCCTTCTGGTTGTTGCTATACTTGTTGTTTTAATTCTTAAACTTACGGACCATAGAATTGTAATTGAATAAACAAACAGCCAGAGTATTCAATTTCTTTTTTATAGCCTTTACTCTATTTATTACTATTTTTATTACTATTTTTTCTCCTGTTTTTATGCATGGAGAAGAGCTTCAGAAAAAGACTCTACTTGATGTACCTTTTTATCCCCAACAAACTTATCAATGCGGGCCGGCCGCAATGGCTTCTGTGATGAACTACTGGAGTCGGCCCGGTTCACCAGAAATTACACCGGAAACTATAGCAGATAAAATGTTCTCAAAAGCTGCTCGTGGATCTCTTACTCTGGACATGTATCTCTACGCTGCTGAAAACAACTTTGAAACCAGGCAGGGTGCTACCAGCGTTCTAGAAATAAAAAGTAGCGTGGATAGTGGAGAGCCTGTTATCGTACTTGTGGATAATGGATTCTGGGTTGTACGGCGCGGCCATTATCTGGTTGTGGTTGGCTACAGTGATAGTGGTTTTTTTGTGCATGACGGTTATACAAAGAACACTTTTGTTTCCTTTGAAGATTTCGAAAAAAGATGGAGCCGCACAGGGCATTGGACGCTAATTATGCACCCTGAAAAAGAACATCATTAACATTGATGCCACTAGAAAGTCACCGATCCATATCGTCACAAAATCATCCTGTCGGAGTTCTTCTTATCAATCTTGGCACACCTGACTCTCCTACGCCTGCTGCGGTTAAACGCTACCTAAAAGAATTTCTCTGGGATCCTCGACTTATAGATATGTTCAGGCCTCTCTGGTGGCTAATCCTAAATGGCATAATCCTGAACACCCGTCCCCGCCGTAGTGCCATGGCTTATGCCAAGATCTGGACTTCAGAGGGGTCACCGCTTCTTGCAATCTCGAAACAGCAGGCAACAGCGATCGAGGCGGAACTCAACCTGAACAGGGATGCAACTATGCTACATGTTTCGCTCGGCATGCGCTACGGCTTGCCATCTATCCAAAAGGCACTAGAAGAGTTAAGGCAAAAGGGCTGCAACCGGTTTATACTGGTTCCACTTTATCCACAGTACTCCGGCACAACAACCGCTTCTGCTTTTGATGCAGTTGCAGAGGTATTTAGATCATGGAAAGCAAATTGGAATAAAAATACAGATTGGATTCAGGTCAACAACTATTACGACAATAAAAACTATATAAATGAACTCGCCAAAAGTGTTCAAGAACAATGGGAAAGGGATGGCGAGCCTGATAAACTTATTATGAGTTTTCACGGAATGCCAGCGCGTTATATTGATGCAGGGGACCCGTACAAAGACCAGTGCGAAAAAACAGCCGAACTGCTGGCATCCAGGCTCGGTCTTCCAACTAGAAAATGGCTTATTACCTTTCAGTCACGCTTTGGCCGTCAGAAATGGATCAGGCCATACACGGATAAAACACTTAAGGAACTTGCACAGTCCGGCAATAAAAAAGTGGATGTGATCTGCCCAGGATTTTCTGCCGATTGCCTTGAAACCCTGGAGGAAATCAAGATTCAAAACCGAAATTTGTTTCTTGAGGCAGGAGGTGAACGTTACCGCTATATACCGGCACTTAACGTCCGTCCGGGGTTTATAAAGGCAATTTCGGAAATCTGTGATAACAAGCTGCAAGAATCAGGATGGATAAAATCTCATAAAATAAACAAAACTAGCAGGATATAGCAGAATACGCTAGAATATATCCGAAAATTTGAAAAAAAATGTCTTAATCATTATTATTCCCGATAACAGCCTGTATTCCGTTAAACAAGAAACTTGCCATTAATGATCGTTTACCGTAAAATTAGCACTCATCGGCAGAGAGTGCTAACAACACACAACATCATATTAAAGAAAGGAGAATAACGAATGGAGTTTAAACCGTTAAAGGACAGAGTTTTTGTAAAGTACTCGGAAAGTGAAGAAAAGACCGCAGGGGGGCTTTACATCCCTGATGCTGCAAAGGAAAAACCACAGCGCGGCACGATTGAGGCAGTCGGATCAGAAACAAAAGAGGTAAAAAAAGGTGACGTTGTGCTTTTTGACCGGTATTCCGGATCAAAAATTAAGCTCGACAACATTGAGTATCTGATCATTAAAGAAGAAGACATTCTTGGAATATTGAACTAAGGAGGACTGAATATTAAATGGCAAAACAGCTAAAATTCGACGAAGAAGCAAGAAGATCCATCTTGGCCGGTGTAAGCATACTTACCGATGCAGTTAAAGCCACACTCGGACCCAAGGGGCATAACGTTATTCTAGACAAGAAGTACGGAGCGCCCACCATCACAAAAGACGGTGTAACTGTAGCTAAAGATATTGACTTGGAAGACCCATACGAAAACATGGGTGCCCAGCTCGTAAGAGAAGTAGCCAGCAAAACCTCAGACGTGGCTGGCGATGGCACCACTACTGCCACAGTACTTGCCCATGCTATCTACCGTGAGGGAATAAAGAACGTGGTAGCCGGTGCCAACTCTATGGACCTGAAACGCGGTATTGAGGCTGGTGTAGAAACAGTTATAGAACAGCTTAAAAAAATGAGCAAAAATGTAGCAGATAAAAAAGAAATAGCCCAGATAGGCTCTATTTCTGCCAACAATGACTCAACCATCGGAGAGCTGATAGCCGATGCCATGGACAAGGTAGGAAAAGATGGAGTTATCACAGTAGAAGAGGCAAAAAGCATGGCTACAACTCTTGATGTTGTTGAGGGCATGCAGTTTGATCGCGGCTACATCTCTCCGTATTTCGTAACAAACCCTGATAGTATGGAATGCAGCATAGAAGACATCTTCATTTTGATCCACGAAAAGAAAATTTCCAACATGAAGGATCTTCTGCCTATTCTTGAACAGACTGCAAAAATGAGTAAACCACTTCTCATAATTGCCGAAGATATAGACGGCGAGGCCTTGGCCACCTTGGTGGTAAACAAGCTTCGCGGAACCCTGAATGTCTGCGCAGTCAAAGCACCTGGATTTGGTGACCGCAGAAAAGCAATGCTTGAGGATATCGCCATTTTGACCGGCGGAACTGTTATCTCTGAGGATATCGGAATTAAGCTGGAATCAATAACAATAAATGACCTCGGTAAAGCCAAAAAGGTTAATATCGATAAGGAAACCACCACTATAGTGGAAGGCGCCGGTAAGAGCGCGGATATCAAGGGTCGTGTAAATCAGATAAAAGCCCAGATAGAAGAGACAAGCTCTGACTACGACAAGGAAAAACTTCAGGAAAGGCTTGCTAAGCTTGTTGGTGGCGTAGCAGTTATTAATGTAGGCGCAGCAACCGAAACTGAGATGAAGGAAAGAAAAGCCCGTGTAGAAGACGCACTTCATGCTACACGTGCCGCGGTTGAAGAGGGTATAATTCCTGGAGGCGGAGTAGCTCTTCTTCGTTGCCAGAGCGCTTTGGAGAAGCTCTCTTTCGAGGACGACCGCAATATCGGAGTAAACATTTTAAGAAAAGCTCTTGAAGAGCCGGTACGTCAGATAGTAAACAATACCGGTTTGGAAGGCTCTATAGTAGTGGATAAAATAATGTCCAAAAAAACGAGCAACTACGGTTTTGATGCACAGAAAGAGGAGTACACTGACATGGTCGAAGCAGGTATAATCGACCCGACCAAAGTTACGCGTACCGCACTCCAAAATGCAGCATCCGTAGCATCACTTATGCTTACCACAACCGTAATGATCACTGATTTGCCTGAAAAGGGCGAGGCAGGAGGCATGCCAGCCGGAATGCCGGGCGGCATGGGCGG
>CAYWZR010000048.1:0-12315 GCA_964462885.1 uncultured Nitrospirota bacterium | reverse complement strand
AGATTGTGTGAGGAACGAACCACAATCTGAACCGTTTGTTGGACAAGCCCGGTGGCCTGGCTAACGTATAGAAAATATCTTTTTGAAAATGTTTTTTATTAAGGTCAGAATAACTGCGAAGATGTGTTAAAAGATTGGCTCTTCTGGATTTATGGTGTGATTTTTCATTGAGTAATTTCTGGGTAAAGGTTTAAGCCGCCGCAGTGAAATAGGATATCTGTTTTAAATCGTTCTTTGTTTCGATAACCATAGGCTTTCTTTATAAGAGCTTGTATTTTGTTGTTAATCCCTTCCGAAGCTGCATTTGTAACATGATGCTTAAAATAGGTTAAAATATTACGCAAACGTTTTTTCATCATCTTAGCCACTTTTATAACTGGTTTAAGCTGGCTTCTAATTGCCCATTTGTACCAATCATTGAAGTATTCTCTCCCTTCATCAACTGATCCATAGTCCCAGAAAAAGCGAAGGTACTCCTTGATGCTCCAGGCCCTGGCGGTCTTAAGCACTTTTCCTTTGAGTTCATCAAGTTTAAGTTCATATTTGTCAGGAATATTTTCTTCCGCATAAAGCCAGATCTGCCTTGTGCCAGCCAGTGTATTATCACCGGCTTTACTCAGAGTTCGATGTTCTAACTTCCGTACATCATTAACGGCGTCGTTCATATGCTTCATAATATGAAAACGGTCGAAAACTATTTTATCCACGGCATTGGATACATTTGAAAGGGTAGAGTTTATATACGCTTCCCACATATCCATACTGACAGAACGGATCGCTTCAAGCTGTTCTTGACTCAGACTTGCCCAATAGGCATCAAGACTTTCTTGGCTACGACCATCACCCACATATTCCACAGTCGTCTTTCCGGAAGAGGAACTCGTAACCAACGTTACATAATCATGACCACGTCCAAAACTCTTTTCATCAACACCAAGATGCGGGCAAACCTTAGCATCTTTTAGGGAAAGACCTCTTTTAACTGCTCGTTGTTTGATGCCGTCAGCCTCATCCCAGGTAATACGCAACAGATCGCAGGAGGCTGATATAGAACATTCTTGTAAAACATCAATTGCAAAACGTTCAAAAAGAAGGCTGAATCGACTTCCTTTAGATGCCCAAGGAACTTGAACCATTTGAGTACCGTGAACATCACATCTTACCCTCGGCACATCATATTTAATAATTGTCTTGAACTGACAACTATCAAGATGACGCCAGCGGCGTGGCCTATATCCATGAATATGCATACGTTCATGACATTTAGGACATGCCCAGCCTGTACCTTTAAAAGTTATTTCAACTTCAAGCTCCTTCTTTTCCTTATTAAGACTGACTCGTTCAACTTGCCAAGGTCTCTCAATTTCCAGAATCTGTTCATACAATCGAATATCTTTCATGCTATAATTCTACTAATAAACAATGAAAAATCACACCCTTTTCCCGGAAGAACCAGAAAGTATGGGATTGCCCTCCAATTAACAAAAAGGAGAGAAATGATATGACTACTATCGAAATCAAGAAAATGTCCACCATTGAACGTTTACAAATGATGGAGGAACTATGGGATGTGTTATGCCATGAAGAGCAAAAAATTGACTCACCAGTGTGGCATGAAAAAGTTCTTAAAGAAAGAAAAAAGAAAATTGAATCAGGTGAAGCTGAGTTTATTTCTATAGAGGATCTAAAAGCTGGCACTCGCCAATGAAAGCGTGGAAAGTAGTTGTCTTAAAAGAAGCAGTAGTGGATTTAGAAGAAGGACGACTTTTTTATGACATAAAAGAAAAAGGTATCGGTGATTATTTTTTTGATAGTTTAATTTCTGACATTGAATCTTTAAAACTTTATGCAGGCATCCATAGTAATCAAGTTGGCTTTCATCGAATGTTGTCAAAGAGATTTCCATTTGCTATTTATTATGAGATAAACAAAGATATCGCAAGAGTTGTTGCTGTTTTGGACATGAGACGTAATCCTGCTTGGACTCGTGACAAATTAGAAATAAGAAAAAGCTAACAATGTCCCCACCAGGTTAAGGCAAGTACCAGTGTGCCAACAGGGGGCTTTCAGGTCAACGCCTTTATATATGTTGGGCCAGGCGGGCAGCAGGCCGGAGGAAGACCTACGGAGAATACCCAGAGAGACAAGGAAGTATCTCACGCGGCGCAAGCGCCTGCGCTACGCGTCAGCCTTCAGTTTATCCACCTGTAATTACAATTCAAGCATTAACAATCTTCACCGACAGACCGTCTTCGTTAGCATCCACTTTGATGGTTGCACCATCAGTTACTCCGCCGCCTATAATTTCACGTCCTATTTTGGTTTCCACCTCGTGCTGCAAGAATCTTCTAAGCGGCCTGGCCCCATAGACAGGGTCAAAGCCTTCCCGGGCCACAAATTCCCTGGCCGCGTCTGTCAGCTCAATTGCAATGTTTCGTTCGGCAAGCCTGCTTCTGATGTCATCGGTCATAAGATCAACAATATGTTTTATCTCTTCCAGAATCAAAGGTTTAAACAGAACAATATCATCAACGCGGTTAAGAAACTCCGGCCGGAAGTGTACTCGCATTTCTTTTAACACTGAGTTTCTAGCTTCTTCGGTTATTTTTCCGGTGCTGGTAATTCCCTCAAGCAGGTACTGTGACCCAATGTTGCTTGTCATAATTATTACTGTGTTTTTGAAGTTTACGGTCCGGCCCTGGGAATCGGTGACACGGCCGTCGTCCAGAATCTGCAGAAGCACGTTGAATACATCGTTATGCGCCTTTTCTATTTCATCAAACAGGATAACCGAATAGGGTTTTCTCCGTACCGCTTCAGTCAATTGGCCGCCTTCCTCGTATCCGACATAGCCTGGCGGCGCTCCGATCATACGGGAGACAGTATGTTTTTCCATGTATTCGCTCATATCTATGCGAATTATGTTTTCTTCTGTATCAAACAGAGTTTGGGCTAATGTCTTTGCCAGCTCGGTCTTGCCGACTCCTGTCGGGCCAAGGAATATGAACGATCCTATAGGCCGTCTTGGGTCCTTTATACCAGCGCGCGCGCGAATCACGGCGTCTGAAACCAACTGAACTGCTTCGTCCTGCCCTATCACTCGTTTGTGCAAAATCACATCCAACCGGAGAAGTTTATTGCGTTCACCTTCCACAAGCCTTGTAACCGGTATGCCGGTCCAGCGCGAAACGATATCAGCAATCTCCTCTTCTGTCACCTCTTCTCTTAGCAGCCGGTTTTCTCCCTGTTTGTCGGTTAACCGGTCTTCTGCTGTCTTAAGCTCTTTTTCGAGAGTCGGAAGTTTTCCATGTTGTAATTCCGCCGCCCGGTTCAGGTCGTACTCGCGCTGCACTTTTTCGATTTCGTGTCTTACCTCTTCTATCTCTTTACGAAGTTCCCGAACGCGGGATATTGCCTGTTTTTCAGTCTCCCACTGGGTGCGCATCGAATCGGTCTGGCTTTTTAAATCGGCAAGTTCTTTACGAAGAGTTGTAAGACGCTGCCGGCTTGCCTCGTCAGTCTCTTTTTTGAGCGCGGCCTCTTCAATCTCCAGTTGCATTACTCTTCTTGTAACCTCATCCAGGTCGGACGGCATCGAGTCGATCTCTGTTCGGATCATTGCGCAGGCTTCGTCTACCAAATCGATCGCCTTGTCCGGCAGAAACCGGTCGGAAATGTAACGGTTCGATAAAATTGCTGCTGATACCAGAGCGTTATCCTGTATTTTTACGCCATGAAAAACCTCGAAACGCTCTTTTAATCCCCGCAGTATAGATATTGTGTCTTCCACTGATGGTGCCTCAACAATTACAGGCTGAAACCGGCGTTCGAGTGCGGCGTCTTTTTCTATATATTTTCGGTATTCGTCCAAGGTGGTAGCACCTATGCAGTGAAGTTCGCCGCGGGCAAGCATCGGCTTTAGCATATTTCCGGCATCAGTCGATCCCTCGGTGCGGCCAGCGCCAACAATGTTATGCAGCTCATCTATAAAAAGCAGGACTTTGCCTTCGCTGTTTTTTATTTCATTAAGTACGGCTTTAAGCCGCTCCTCAAATTCGCCCCGGTATTTTGCGCCTGCCATGAGTGCTCCCATGTCAAGAGAAAAAACCGATCTTTCTTTCAGCCATTCCGGAACATCTCCCCGCACTATGCGCTGAGCCAAGCCTTCTACAATAGCGGTTTTCCCGACGCCCGGCTCGCCGATAAGGACTGGATTGTTTTTTGTCTTTCGTGAGAGTATGCGAATAACCCTGCGAATTTCGGTATCCCGGCCTATCACCGGATCGAGTTTTCCGCGCTTTGCCTGTTCCACAAGGTCTATTCCGTATTTTTCAAGAGCTTCGTACGAGGTTTCAGGTGTGGCGCTTGTTACGCGTTGACTGCCCCTGACTTTGGTTAGAGCAGCCAGAAAAGAGTCTTTGGTGACTCCGAAGCGATTAAGAATTCTGCCGGAAACTGAGGAATTGCCTTCATCTATTAATGCAAGAGTAATATGCTCAACTGAGACGTATTCATCTTTGAGGCGGTTGGCTTCTTGTTCGGCATGTCTGAAAATATCCTCTATCCGGTGGGTGATGTATATCTTTCCGCTTTCCATGCCTGGACCGGAAATACTGGGCCGCCGCTTGAGTTCCTTTTCAAGTTCGGCCTTAAGCGTTTCGACAGGCAGGTCCATCTTTGCAAGAAGCCTGGGCAGAAGCCCATCGGACTGCTCCAAAAGAGCAAAAAACAGATGCTCACCGTCCACCTCCTGATGTCCAAAACGCAGCGCTTTGGTCTGGGCCGCCTGCACGGCTTCCTGGGATTTCTGGGTAAGTTTATTGATGTCCATAATGGCTCCTTTTACATTAATAAAATTCGTCTGATCGGACTGATCAGACGGATTAAATCAATCTTGTCCTTAAATCTGGCAGATAAAGCCAATCAAATAGTAATTTGCCATAGAATCATAAAAAAAACTAGCTGCTTTTTTTGACTTTGACCCTATGGTAAAAATTAAATCTTTTTTAAGATTATTGTAGATTTTTTTTATTCCGTCCAACTTTAATTTACCAAGCTGTTCACGTTTTTAGTCGTGAAAAGAATTTATGACACGTTTAGGTAAGTTCTATCGATACTTCTTGTCAAAAAATCAGATTTTGTCGATCAATTCCCGCACAGCCGGAAATACATATACATTTTCCAGGTCAAGCTCTCCAAGGCCGGCAGCCAGAGTTCTTATTTTTTTATCCACAGGATCACCTTCTTGCAGAAAAAACACAGCCCTACCTTGAAGACGGCATAATCCCCCTTGAAAATCGCCTTTCTCATACCGCAGTTCAATACCTAATGTTCCGGCAAGGGCTTCTAATGCCCTTAATAAATCATCACTTGACATTTGGTTTTTGATTGAACCTTGAGCCATATCGGAACCTAAAGTAATTTGACATTCTGTCTTTGATTTCTTTTACATAGTAACATAACATCAGGTAAGCAAATAAAATGAATCGTTATGTAATACTAGGAACTGCAGGCCACATAGATCACGGGAAAAGCGCACTGGTAAAGGCAATGACCGGAGTCGATCCCGATCGCCTAAAGGAAGAAAAGGCGCGGGGTATTACTATAGACCTCGGCTTTGCAGACCTCTCCTTTGAGGACGGTCTTACCATCGGTATTGTAGATGTCCCGGGCCACGAACGGCTCGTCAAAAACATGCTGGCAGGAGCTGGCGGAATAGATATGGTGGTCATGGTGATAGCGGCAGACGAAGGCGTTATGCCTCAGAGCCGTGAGCATCTGGCCATTTGTGATCTGCTTGGTATTGAAAGGGGCCTTATAGTTCTTACAAAGTCTGACCTTGTCGAGCCCGACTGGCTCGAACTGGTTACAGATGACGTCCGGGAATTTACGGCCGGAACCTTTCTGGAGGGAGCCGATATAATGCCGGTATCGTCCAAGACCGGCGATAATCTGGATGTACTCAAAAAGCGTATTCACGATATAGCTGCTGATGTTCCGGCTAAGTCGGAAAAAGGAATCTTCCGGCTTCCGATCGATCGGGTGTTTACTTTAAAAGGTTTTGGAACCGTGATAACAGGCACGGCGCTTTCGGGTCGCCTCTCAGTGGATGAACCGGTAGAGATTCTTCCAAAGGCGTGGAAGAGCCGGGTAAGGGGGTTGCAAAGTCACGGCCACTCTATCGGCACTGCACGGGCAGGCCAGCGAGTGGCGATAAACCTGCAAGGCATTGAAAAGGATGAACTGTCCCGTGGCGAGATTCTTACTGTTCCAGATAGGTTGAAATCGACCTCTGCAATTGATGCCAGATTGCGGCTTCTTAAGGATTCCCCTCCTGTTAAATCGAGATCACTTGTTCACTTTCATGCAGGCACGGCTGAGACAATTGCACGTATTATCCTCTACGATACCGAGATTCTAAAGCCGGGTGAAGAGGCCTTTTGCCAGTTCAGGCTTCAAAAACCACTGGTGGCAATGTCTAGGGACCGCTTTGTTATACGTCGCTTCTCACCTCTGGCTACAATAGGTGGAGGAACTGTTCTTGATCAGACTCCGCACCGAAGAAAAAGAAGCGAGGGGGTTTCCGACTTAGAGGTATTTAATTCAGGCTCCTTGCAGGAAGCTATCGAAATTAAGATCCGAAGACAGGGAATATACGGCATGACCCTGCCCGAGCTTGAAGGCTGGATAAGGGGTAACTTGCCGGATATACAGAAGGTTGCAAAGGCCGTGGTTGGTGATAAGGGTGCTGCTATTGAGGTTGCGCATCACTTGGTACACAATGATTCTGTAACTGTATTTCGAGAGAAAGCATTAGCCTGCTTGAAGAATTTTCATAAAAAACATCCAATGAAAGACGGAATGCCTAAGGAGGAGCTAAGAAGTCTGTTTCCGGGCCTATCTTTAAAACTTTTTTCCGGGCTTCTTGAGAGGCTTCGGGAGGTTGTAATCGAGCAAGACCGCGTGAGGTCCGCAGGCTTTAAGGTTGCGCTTTCCGAGGCGGGTGAAGCAGATAAGGCAAAGGTGCTTAAACTCATACAACAAGGAGGCTTACAGCCACCTTTTGTTAAAGAACTGGCCGCAACCCTGTCAATGCCGGATAGGGTTATCTCTGATCTTCTGAAGCTTATCAGTAACACAGGAGCTATAAAGCGTATTAACGATTCCCTATATATTTCCAGCCATCAGTACGACGAAATGATGGAAAGACTTAAGGTTTTTTTCAGCAAGACAAGCGAGATGACAGTGGCCCAGTTCAGAGACTTAATCAATGCTACCCGTAAGTACGCGCTTCCATACCTGGAACACTTGGATGCCGCAAAGATCACGCTTAGAACCGGTGATGTCCGGAAGTTCCTACTTGATAAAATACTTGATAAAAGAAAGGACTGAGGACTGATAGGCTGACTCCACACCTTGCATTTGAACCTGTAGAATCTTTAATATAATCGGTTGATAAAGCATTGGAGAGATGTCCGAGTCCGGCCGAAGGAGCACGACTGGAAATCGTGTAGGCGTTTATAGCGTCTCGTGGGTTCGAATCCCACTCTCTCCGCCATAAACAAAGTTTTTTCTTAATTCCCAGCCTCGGGTTGGGAGATTTTATGCAGTCAGGGGCTTGGGCCCCGCGCATCGAGGCGCTGCCGAACTCCGCCAGGTCTGGAAGGAAGCAACGGTAAGCGGTTGTCGCGAGTGCCGTGGGTAATCCTGATCCCCTGGCTGCACAAAATCGTAACCGACAGGTAAGCAGGGGGCAGTTGTCAGAAGGCAGGAAAAGCTATGAATTATAGGTCTGGTCCATGTTCCTGCACCCTGTACTCTGTGAACGGTTGCATAAAATCTAAACTAATACACTCAAAAACTCAAAAATGAGCTACCTCGTTCTTGCACGAAAATGGCGTCCACTGTCTTTTAAAGATCTTGTAGGGCAGGAATCCGTTGTCCGCACGCTGAAAAACGCACTTGAGCAGGGAAGGGTGGTTCATGCCTATGTTTTTTCCGGCCCAAGAGGAGTGGGTAAAACCACTACGGCTCGGATACTTTCCAGAGCGCTAAATTGCCAGAATGGTCCTACCACAGAACCATGTGGCAATTGTCCTTCGTGCGATTCGATCACCAGTGGTTCGGCAGTGGATGTTATAGAAATCGACGGAGCATCGAACCGGGGTATTAACGAAATCCGCGAACTAAGAGAAAGTGTACGGTATGCCCCTTCAGGTGGCAAATATAAGATTTACATAATAGACGAAGTGCATATGTTGACTAAGGAGGCTTTTAACGCCCTCCTTAAAACGTTGGAAGAACCTCCGCCGCACGTTATCTTCATATTTGCAACTACATCCCCGAAAAGCATTCCGGTGACTGTTTTGTCCCGGTGCCAGCACCTGAATTTCCGGCGTATTCCAAAGGCAAAGATTATGGATCATCTCTCCTATATTTGCGGCCAGGAGAAGGTATCAATTACACCAGGGGCTTTGGAGATGATCGCCAGAGTGGCTGAGGGTAGCGTTCGCGACAGTCTTACCGTGCTCGACCAGGCTATGGCATTTAGTTCAGACGTACAAGAGCAGGATTTACAGACAATGCTTGGGCTTCCGGAGCAGGGCCTTTTATACAATATGGCGGGATTACTGCTTAAGGCAGACAGATCAGGTCTGCTTGAAACAGTACGCGATTTGGCCGAGGGCGGAAGCGACTTAAGGACATTTCCACGCGAGCTTTCCACTCTGTTTAGAAACCTCCTGGTAGTAAAGGTTTCAGAACGTCCGGCAAGCTTGCTGGAGCTTCCAGAGGATGAGATCCTCGACTTAAAGGCGCTTGCAGAAGATGTAAATACAGAAGAATTAACTCTTATGCTTAACGAATTTCTGAGGCTGGAGGGCGAAATACGGGCAGCGCCAACCCCTCGCTATCTGATGGAGCTGGCCTTTATCAGAGCTACCTTTTTTAAAGGCTCGACCTCGCTCGAGGGGATTTTGAATCGTCTTGAGTCAATGGGGGGAGCTTCTGCCGGAAGCCAAAAAGAACCTCCTTCGCAGCCTTTAAAAACTGAAAAACTTAAAAGTAACGCTGCAACCAGTAAGAAGATAGCAACTACCCGGAATGAGCCGCTTAAATCTGTCAAATCAGTCAAGCCGGTTGAAACAGCCCAATTAGAACCTAACTCTCTGGAGGTTCACGATACAGTTACGTCTTACAGCGACACTCCTGTATTGAGCGAAGGCATAGAAAAGCTCTGGCAGCGAATTGTCAGCCAGATTGACCAAAAGAATCATCCCCTGGCCTCAAAAATTTCTGCTGGCCGAATGTGCCAGCTTACTGATACCGAGGTGGAAATCCGGTTTGACGTTGAAAACGCCACTTTCTATATAGATTCTCTTAAGCGCAATATGAAGGAAATCGAGGATGCGGCAGCCTCGGCTCTGGGACGCCGGGTCAGGGTAAAACTTACAGCAGAAGCAAACAACGATGGCAATCAAACTATTAAAAAACCTTCAGAGGTTAAGAAGGAAATTCTGGATGAACCCATAGTACGGTCGGCTATCGACCTTTTTGATGCCAAGGTGCTGGATGTTAAGCCCCTGGAAAGCTATTTTGAAACCAACGGAGGGAACGATGTCTAAAAAGATGATTAGCGGCCTGATGAAGCAGGCCCAGAAGATGCAAGAAGATATGGCAAGAGTACAAGCAGAAGCTGCTGCCAAGACGGTAGAGGCCTCTGCTGGCGGCGGGATGGTAACTGTAACAGCCAACGGAGCCAACGAGATTGTTTCCGTAAAGATCGAAAAGGAAGTCGTAAATCCTGAAGATGTTGATATGCTTCAGGATCTCATTGTAGCTGCGGCCAACGAGGCGCTCAGGCGTATTCAGGAAGAGACTCAGCAGGAAATGGGTAAGCTAACAGGCGGGTTAAACCTGCCCGGCATAGGTGACTTGGGGGGGCTTTTCGGCAAGTAGGAGCTTATTGGAAGAAATTAAGAATTATAAGTCTCCTACTCCGGTTAAGCCAAGCTGGTTCCGGTTTATCCGGGTTTAGGCAACAAAAACGTGAGTATTGGAATAGTAGAAGATCTGATAGAACAGCTATCTAAACTTCCAGGTATAGGAAGAAAGTCGGCGCAACGGCTTACTTTTTTTATAATGAGCATGTCTGACAGTGAGGCGCGCGGCATATCTGATGCTATTTTGGCGTTGAAGGAGAATGCGCGTTTCTGTAGCCAGTGCTTCAATATAACCGATGCCGAGCTTTGTGATATTTGTAGCGATCCATTACGTGATGCTACAAAAATTTGCGTTGTGGAAGAACCCAGTAACCTGATCGTCATAGAGCGTACCCGGATTTACCGGGGGTTTTATCATGTGCTTCTTGGAACCCTTTCGCCGCTTGACGGCCTAACTCCGGAACGGCTTAAGATACGAGAATTGGTTGAACGTGTGGGCCGTGGCGGTATCGAGGAAGTTATCCTGGCCACAAATCCAAACACTAAGGGAGAGTCCACTGCGCAATACATTTCTGATTTGCTTAAGCCGCTTGGCGTGCGTGTGTCCCGGATTGCTTATGGACTGCCGATAGGAGGCGACATAGAGTTCGCTGACGAGGTTACGCTTGCTAAATCACTAGAGGGAAGAAGGAATCTGTAGACAAACATGCTTGCACGGCTTATAAGCGCCAGTCTTATTGGAATTGATGCCTATCCCGTGGAGGTCGAGGTGGATGTGACAGCTAAGGGTTTGCCACATTTCTCGACAGTCGGCCTGCCGGATATTGCTGTAAAAGAGAGTAAAGACCGTGTAAAAGCAGCACTTAAAAATACCGGTTTCAATTTTTCCCTTAAGCAGATAACCGTAAACCTGGCTCCGGCTGACATCAAAAAAGAAGGGTCCGCCTTTGATCTGCCTATATCCCTGGGCATAATTGCCGCTGAGGGGCTAATTCCCCCAGAACGCCTTGAACGCCTTATGATTGTAGGAGAACTTTCGCTTGATGGACGAATCAAGCCGGTTCGAGGCGCTCTTTCTATCGCGATAACAGCCAGAAATAAGGGGCTTGAGGCAGTAGTTCTTCCCCTCGAAAATGCATATGAGGCAGCGGTTGTAAAAGATATTAAGGTCTTTGGCGTTGAGACTCTGCCAGAACTCGTGAACTTTTTACGGGGCAAGCAGACAATAGAAACTGTGAGTACCAATGTGCAGAAAGAGTTGGAAGAGTACTCAAACTATGATGGAGATTATTCCGAGGTAAAAGGCCAGCAACATTCAAAACGGGCAATCGAGGTGGCTGCTGCCGGAGGGCATAATCTACTTATGATCGGTCCGCCGGGCAGCGGTAAAAGCATGCTGGCCAGAAGGCTTCCGGCAATACTTCCTTCAATGACATTTGACGAGGCGCTAGAAAGCACACGCATCTGGTCAGCTTCCGGTTTGATGAGAAACGGACGTCCACTTCTTACGGCGCGGCCCTTTCGCTCGCCACATCATACATTGTCCGATGTAGCGATGGTAGGTGGCGGCACAATACCAAAACCCGGAGAAATCTCACTAGCGCATAACGGAGTACTTTTTCTTGATGAGCTTCCAGAGTTCAAACGTCCGGTACTTGAAGTGCTACGGCAGCCACTTGAGGACAGAGAAATTACCATATCACGCGCAATGGGCGCTATTACCTATCCGGCTTCCATCATGCTGGTGGCCGCATGCAATCCATGCCCGTGCGGATTCCTCGGCGATCAAAAGCATCCCTGTACATGTACTCCTTCACAGATTAACAAGTACCGGGCAAAAATATCCGGCCCACTTTTGGATAGAATAGATATTCATGTAGAGGTTCCTGCTGTGCCTTACCGTGATCTTTCAGACTCCAAAGCATCGGAGTCTTCAGAGGCGATTCGTACAAGAGTTGAAAAAGCCAGACGGGTACAAATGAAAAGGTTCAGCCAGGGTCGGAAGATCTACTCTAATGCCCAGATGCGAGCCAGGCACATGAAGTCGTTTTGCAGTCTTACTGAAGATGCCAGAAACCTAATGGAAGTTGCTATGCAGAAGCTCGGCCTATCTGCCCGCGCCTATACTCGTATTCTTAAAGTATCCCGCACAATTGCCGACCTGGCAGATGCCGAAGATATAAGGCCCGAGCATATCTCTGAAGCCATACAGTATAGAACCCTTGACCGCAATCAGGCGCTTACTTAACCTGGCTGCATCATAGTCATCAAACTAGAGTCCAAGGAATAAAGGAACTCTGGGCAAAATTTGATTTGTGTCTTAGGGCTTGTCCCAAAATAACTTAACGTTTTCGCATCTCATCTTCGGGCCGTC
>CAYWZR010000047.1:0-12473 GCA_964462885.1 uncultured Nitrospirota bacterium | reverse complement strand
GGTGCCATTTTTTTGCAGACTGTGCCGGCAACAATCATAAAATCCGCCTGCCTCGGGGAACCGCGAAAGATGATTCCGAGCCTGTCTAAGTCGTAGTGCGCTGACCCGGTTGTCATCATCTCGATGGCGCAGCAGGCCAGGCCGAAGGTGACAGGCCACATGGAGCTTAATCTGGCACGGTTTACAAACCAGTTGATCAGCTTCTCGCCAGAAGCGACCATGACATTCTGGGAGTATATACGGACACCATCAGGCGTTTCAGTATATTCAATATGTTCAATGCCTGACATCGTATTAGTCATTCCCAATCAAAAGCCCCCATCCTCCATGCGTAAATATAGCCGACCAGCAAAACGGCTATGAAAAGAAACATCTCAACTACAGCGAAAAGACCAATTTTGTCATACACAACAGCCCAGGGATAAAGAAAGACCGTCTCAACATCAAACACCACAAACAGCATGGCGATAACGTAGAACTTAACATCGAAACGATAACGTGGCTCGCCTACAGGCGGCATACCGGATTCGTAAGGAGAGAGTTTTTCAGGGTAGGGACGTCTGAGCCGCAAAAGATTGCCGACGGTAAGCATCACCACTCCAAAACAAGAGGCGATAATAAAAATAATAAGAACCGGAAGATAGTCGGTTGGTATATAGCTTCCAGGCATGATAGTCAGATTTTATACCCAATGGAGATCAGAATTGTCAATACGAGCTTTGTACATGTTACGATATTCATCATTAAGTTGAGAAATGCAACTGTTATGCCAAGACACAGAATAAAGTACTGTCGGCTAAAATAAAAGGATGAAACATGTTTTGCAGGTACCACGTTTGAATGAAATCATACAATAGAGTGAAGGATATGCTACACATAAGGTTTTAAGCTTAGATAGAGAGAAACAACTATAGATGAAATATAAATTTAAGGTTAAGGAGATCAAATCTGTGAGGACAGACGGAAGAAAAGATGACCAGCTCAGAAAGGTCAAAATCATCAAAAACTATATAAATGCGGCGGATGGATCGGCGCTTATCGAAATGGGAAAAACGAGAGTGATCTGTAACGCCACGATTGAAGATCATGTACCGCCTTTTCTCAGGGGAAAAGGGCAGGGCTGGATAACTGCGGAGTACGCAATGCTTCCACGTGCCACCCAGCAGCGTACTCCCAGAGAATCATCCAGAGGAAAGGTTGGAGGCAGAACACATGAAATTCAGCGTCTTATAGGGCGTTCTGTCAGGGCGGTTGTCGATCTTGAGATGCTTGGCGAACGAACCATCTGGCTGGACTGCGACGTGATCGAGGCGGATGGTGGTACCAGAACCGCGTCAATTACCGGTGCATACGTAGCGCTTTCACTGGCTATAAAGCGTGCGGTAATGATGGGAACAATTCCAGAAAACCCTATTAAGGATCATCTGGCTGCTGTTAGCGTAGGTATTGTAGGCGGCATACCTCTTCTGGACCTGGCCTACGACGAAGACTTTAAAGCAGAGGTTGATATGAATATTGTGATGACAGGCAGCGGTCGATTTGTAGAGGTTCAAGGCACGGCTGAAGGAGAACCTTTCACAAAAACACATCTGAGCAAACTTCTCACCCTTGCCCAGACCGGAGTGCAGGAGCTTATTGAGATCCAGAAAAAAACAATCGCAAAAAAGACGGCAAAAAAGAAAACCGTCGGATAATTAGGATAATTAGGATAATCCAGATAAATAATGAAAAAGCTTTTGATAGCCACGCAGAACAAAAACAAAGTGCGCGAGATGCGAGAGATTCTTGGAGATGGTGTGGAGCTTGTTCTGCTTCCAGAAGATGCGCCGGAGGTTGTAGAAGACAGAGAAACCTTTTACGAAAACGCACTTAAAAAGGCCAGAGAATATGCTAAGTACTCGCACCTGCCTACGATTGCCGAAGACTCGGGCCTGGAGGTGGAAGCCCTTGGAGGTGCTCCAGGAATCTACTCCGCAAGATTTGCCGGTGAAAAGGCAGGACCAAAAGAAAACAACCGTCTTCTTCTGGAAAAACTTGCCGGGATTTCCCCTGACAAGCGTGGCGCACGATTTGTATGCTGCATGGTATACAAGGACGGCGATATCGAGAAGATCTTCGAGGGAGAGGTCCAGGGTAGAATCGCTCTTAAGCAGGCAGGGGAAACAGGTTTTGGCTATGATCCTCTTTTTATTCCTGAGGGGTTTGACCAAACGTTTGCGGAACTACCGGCAGAGGTTAAAAACTCCATGAGCCACCGCTTTAATGCGATAAAGAAACTCTGTAACTACATTCTTTAACTACATCGCAGGTCCAAAAATAATAAATGCAAAAAATCCATCTACTACCTGTTGACATGCAAAACAGGATTGCCGCAGGTGAGGTGGTGGAACGGCCTGCCTCAGTGGTTAAGGAATTAATCGAGAACTCCGCTGATGCGGCCTCTACTCAGATTCGCGTTGATCTTGTCGGAGCCGGTAAAAAAATGCTGTCTGTCACCGACAACGGCGCAGGCATGAATCAGGCTGATGCACGGCTGGCTATTGAACGCTTTACAACAAGCAAACTTTCTGCCGATTCGGAGATTTTTAACATAAACACCTTTGGCTTTCGTGGCGAGGCTTTGGCCGCCATAGCCTCTATCTCGAAATTCAGGCTTGTGACATCAGAAAAAGGTGCTGATACCGGAACCTTAATCCAGGTATCAGGCGGAATGATCGAGCAGGAGAAGCCCGCCGCCCCCATAGGCGGAACCTCAATTGAAGTCCGAGATCTGTTTTTTAATACGCCGGCAAGGCGGAAATTCATGAAGGCAGATTCAACCGAACTATGGCACTCGCTGGAAGCGGTTACCCAGCGCGCTCTGGCCAGTCCGAGTGTAGCTTTCACTCTGAGCAATAACAACCGGACTGTTTTAGACCTGCCGCCTGCCCAGGATCTGTCACAGCGGCTTACCGATCTACTCGGCAGGGAGTTTACCGAAGGCCTGAAGCGTATAGAAAACCATGCAGATCCCTACGTTGGAGTTCATGGTTTTGTCTCGCTCCGCGATCATCATGCTACCAGGCGCCAGCAATACCTGTTTGTAAACAACCGGCCGATCAGGAGTCCTGCTCTTTCACAGGCGCTCTACCGTGCCACAGAAGGGTACTTCCCGGCAGGCCGTCATCCGGTCTTTATAATTTTTATAGATATTCCCGGAGAGGCAGTTGATGTTAACGTGCATCCAGCCAAGCGGGAGGTTCGTTTCGCACAGGTAGACCCAATACGTCAGGCCCTGGACCGGGCTCTTATTCCGCTTAAAAAACAGGTGATTTACGGTGAGATGGAAACCGTAAAAAAAAATACTGCACAAGAAGATTCTCAGGTTTTTTTTAGACAATCTTCTTCTCCAACCCCCAGAGACCCACTTCAACCGTTTTTGGCATTTAATACCGGCCATCAAAATTATCAAGATTATCAAAATAAGGACAGTCATACAGAAACCGTTGTTCATTCTGCTTTTACCAGGCCATACATCTCTTTTGGCGAAACTTTTTTTGCATTTTCAGATGGAAACGGTATCACTTTGGTGGACCAGCATGCGGCTCATGAAAGGGTTCTCTTTGAAAAATTTCTCAATCGCTCATTCGCCCCATCTACTCTTCTTATTCCTCAAAAAATAGAGCTTGCCGCCGGAGAATACGAGGTCCTAAAGGAACATATAGATGTCTTGTCCGGCCTTGGCATAGTGGCCGATCCTTTTGGCGGTAGCACCCTGCTTATCCGGCAGGTACCACTTGAATTAAAGGTGGGTGATCTGGAAACAGTAGTAAAAGATATTGCCGGTTTTTTGGTCGAGGGCAGAAAGGTTGAGTCTGAATCCCTAAGAAAGGAACTGGCTGCGATCATGGCCTGTCACGATGCGGTTCGCTCGGGTGATGACCTGAAGGGCCAAGACATGGAGAATCTCATCAAGGCACTTGATGAATGCAAAGAGCCGCAGCTCTGCCCGCACGGTCGTCCCACCCGTATTCATTTACCTAAAAAAGAACTTTTAAAAATGTTCAAGCGAACATAATTTTAAAAAAACAAAGAACTTAGAGATTGAACAATATAGTCATTATCCTGTTAGGGCCTACCGCTGTGGGCAAAACCTCTTTTTCGTTGGATCTGGCCGAGTTGCTGCATACCGAAATCATATGTGCTGATTCGATGTTGGTCTATCAGGGTATGGACATTGGAACAGCCAAGCCCACCATTGAAGAAAGACAGCGCGTGAGACATCACCTCGTGGATGTAATCCCTCCCAAAGAGGTTTTTAACGCAAAAAAGTTTTTAGATCTGGCAGTACCGGCTTTAGATAACCTTCTGGCCTGCGGTCGCTATCCACTTGTTGTGGGAGGAACAGGCCTGTATATCAGGACTCTGACCGAAGGACTTGTGGATATTCCTGCCTGCAATCCCGCGCTATTAAAAGATTTGGAGCTGGAAGCAAAACGTTTCGGCACAAAGAAGCTTCATTCAAGACTCAGTCAGGTAGACCCACGTGCTGCGATCGAAATAAGTTCTGGAGACTGTAGACGTCTGGTTCGTGCACTGGCCGTTTATATTCAGGAAGGCGTGCCTTTAAGTGAACTTCATGCCCAAAAAACCGCCAAGCCTCCATATCAATTTATAAAGATAGGCCTTACACGTGACCGGGAGGAGCTTTATGAGCGAATAAACCGTCGCGTGGATGCCATGATGAAAAATGGTCTTATGGAAGAAACTCGGAGACTTTTTGAATCTGAACCTTCGCGCTCTGCGCTTCAGGCCATCGGATACAAAGAGATGGCCGGATACCTGCGGGACAATTCATCTACAGCCTCTCTAAAAGATGCAGTAAACCTGATCAAGCAGAGAACCAGACAATTCTGCAAAAGGCAGCAGACATGGTTCAGAAAAGACCCGGAAATCCAGTGGCTGGATATAACAGGGCTTGAGCGATCACCGGAAATAATGGACATAGCGATTAAGAGCTTGAAATGTCTTAAGGAGATAAGATATCGTAATGGCTCGACTATAGTCTCTCAATAAATAAATTTAAGCAAGAAAGGGGGGACGGCCTATGGGCAATAACAGTAATCCAAGCCTTCAGGACGCATTTCTCAACCAGCTTCGCAAAGAAAAGGTTCCATTGACCATATTCCTTATGAACGGTGTGCGTCTTAAGGGAACCCTCAAGTCTTTTGACAACTTCGTTGTGCTGCTTAAAGATACCAGCCAGCAGTTGATTTACAAACATGCCATTTCCACAATTGTTCCAGAGCGGGATATTAAGCTGAACTCTTCAGATTCGAGTGACGTATAAGAACCCTGTTCCTACCGTTGATATAATAATAGAGCAGAAGGACGATTTTATACTGCTGATTCGCCGGAAGAACCCGCCTTATGGATGGGCGCTTCCGGGCGGTTTTGTGGACTACGGTGAAACCCTTGAAGAGGCGGCTATCCGGGAAGCCCGTGAGGAAACCGGTCTTGATATAAATCTTTCCCGTCAATTCCACGCATATTCCGACCCCTCCAGGGATAGCCGTATGCATACCATAAGTGTTGTATTTATTGCCAGTGCTACAGGTACGCCTGTTGCTGGCGACGATGCTGCTGATGTAAGGGCTTTTAATAACGCATCGTTGCCTGCTGACATAGTCTTCGATCACAGTCTTATTCTCAAAGACTATTTTAATCAACGTTATTAGCCTTTCTCCCCCCTCCGGCTCTTTCTTAAGAAGAGAGTTTAAGGTATACTGGAATTAACTTCTCAAAACTTAAAATTTAGGTAAAAAAAGGAGGATTTGTCATGACGTTGTTTGATGCTGTAAGAAAGGCAATGCTAGTTGGCTTTGGGGTTCAGGAAAAGGTAAACGAGTTTGTAAACGAGCTTGTTTCAAAAGGAGAGTTGAACAAGTCAGAGGGTGCAAAGCTTGTAAACGAATGGAGCGAAAAGGCCGAAAAGACAACAGAAGAGATCAATAAAACCGTAAACGAAATAGTTGGCGGCGCTGTTACAAAGCTGAACCTGGTCACAAAGGCTGATTTGGACAAACTAAGCCAAGAAGTTCAGTCTCTCTCAACAAGAGTAAAAGAGTTGGAAGATGCCGAGAAAATAGATTCATCTGAATCATCTTCATCTGAACCATCGAAATAACCTTCCACGGACCTAAATATAATGGAGACAATTAAAAATAAGGCTCGGAAAGGGCCTGTGAGCAATCTTTTCGGGATATGAGTATATTTAAATTCAAACAGTCCTACCGTAGTGCTCGCAGGTTGCGTCAGATAGTCAGTGTTTTCATCAAACATGGTTTCGGTCGTGTGGTGGAACAGCTAACCCTTCAGAAGTACATACCTTTTAGAAAACGCATAGAATCCTTTGGTATGTGGAAGCCCGATCGCCATCTTACCGATGCCGAACGGCTCAGAATGGCCTTTGAGGAGCTGGGGCCGAGTTTTATAAAGTTGGCACAGCTACTGTCTTCCCGCCCAGACCTGATCACGGATGCCTATGCTAACGAGTTTAAAAAACTTCAGGACAAGGTTCCGCCTTTTGCCGCAGAAGAGGCCAGAAGAATCATTGAAGAGGAAATAAAGATGCCTATACGGGATATCTTTCTCGAATTCGATGACAAGCCTATTGCAGCAGCTTCCATTGCTCAGGTACATCGTGCAACTTTGGTAGACGGAAGCGAGGTGGTTGCAAAAATACAGCGGCCTGAAATCCAGTATATAATCGAGACGGATGTCCACCTTTTCAGAACCATCGCAAAGCTAATGATCCGCTACATTCCCGAAGCCAACTTTTTTAATCCAGGTGGCATTGTTGACGAGTTTGCCCGTACCGTCCGCAAAGAGACAGACTTTATCGAGGAAGGCAGAAACGCATGCCGGTTACGACGAAATTTTACGGAAAATACAAACATATATATTCCAAAAATCTATGCGGAGTTCATGACGGAAAAAGTGATAGTTATGGAGCGTATCGACGGAGTTCGCATTGATGATCTAGGTGCTATAGACTCCATGGGACTCGACAGACGAGAATTGGCCAAAATCGGAGTTAATGCGTATTTCAAACAGATCATGGAAGATGGTTTCTTTCATGCTGATCCGCACCCAGGCAACATATTCGCAATGCCAAGCGGTATGATAGCTTTTCTGGATTTCGGCCAAATAGGATATGTAAGCGAAACCCTGCGGGAAAACATCGCAAATCTGCTTATGGCTCTGGTTAAAAAAGACTTCGATGGAATAATTGACGAATATATCGAAATGGGAATTGTGCCAGAAGACGTGGATAAAGACCAGTTCCGGCGCGAATTCCGCACAGATCTACAGGATTTCATGGAGCCTCTTTATGGACTGACACTAAAGGATATAAAATTCGCCTCTTACCTAAACGCCCTCACCGAGCTTGCCGCAAGACATCACCTGAGAATCCCAACAGACCTTCTGCTGGTAAATAAAACTTTGCTTGTACTGGAAAGCCTTGGCAGCCATTTAGATCCCAACTTTGACTTTATTGCAGCTGCCGAGCCTTTTGCATCCAAGATTATGCGCGGGCGTCTGGATCCTTCACGGATGTACCGCAAAGGCAAGAAAACCATCACCGATCTTGGAGATTTTGCATTTTTGTTTCCTGTGCAGATACGCCAACTAATTCAGAAAATGCTCAGTGATAAATTGCATATCAGGATGCATCATGAAGGGCTCGACCATCTTATCAGGGATTTTGACCGCTCAAGTAACCGCATCGCCTTCAGCCTTATAGTCAGTGCTCTTTTACTGAGTTCCGCTATTATGCATTCCACAAACGTAGGACCCCAGATGTATGGAATGTCGCTTCTGGGCATGTCCGCATTTGTAATAGCCTTTATAATGGGTATCTGGCTTCTAATCTCCATTATTAAATCAGGCAGGCTATAAACCAAAGTAGTTCTTTAGAGGGAATACTCCCCTCTAAATTTCTCTTATTTGAGTAAAATCTCTACCTTGGCTGTCTTCTTGAGTGACGCGATATAATCGGAAACTTTTGATTGCATAGCCCTGTCTTTCAGGTACTGAGCTATCTTGACACTAACCTCATTATAAGGCACATCGCGTTTGGCTTTTTTATCTTCAAATTTAATTATGTGATATCCAAAGGATGTTCTCACCGGATCGCTGATCTCGCCGGATTTTAAGGTAAATGCGACTTTCGAGAATTCCGGAACCATTTGTTTACGGTTAAAATATCCGAGCTCTCCGCTGTTTTGAGCAGCCGAGGGATCCTCTGAGTTTTCTTTGGCCAGAGTTGCAAAATCTTCTCCTCCTTTTGCGCGTTTAAGCAGTGCCTTTATCTTTTTTAGCGCCTTTTCCTCCTCAGCTTTATCGGCATCTTTAGCAACCTTAACCAGAATATGGCTGGCCTTGACCTCCTCTTGGTCAACGAACTTGTCTTTATTAGTGGAATAGAAAGATTTCACCTCTTCTTCAGGAATAGAAATGTTCTTTGTTACTTTATTATCAATCAGGTTTCTAATGCTGATTCCTTTCTCAATTCTTTTACGAAGGCTTTTTTCGCTAATGTTTCTCTGAGATAATGCTCGTTTAAAGTCCTCATCTTTGGGGAATTTAGCCTTGAACTTATTGTATTCTTCATCCACCTGTTTGGTTAAATTCTTGTTATTTAACTTCAGCCCTTCCTGAAAGAGGAGTTCTGTTGATATTGCCTGCTCTAATGCGTTTTTCTTGAGTGCCTTCATCCCCTCTTCTGATCCCATCATTGAACGAAGTTGTGGATTTCGTGACATGGCTGCGTTCATCGCTTCCATTAATTCGGACTCTTTGATTTCGGTTGCATTGACTTTGGCAACGACCTTATCGGTTTTTTCTTTTTTCTGAGATTGAATAGGTGCAGAGGGGGCTGCCGTGTCCTCGGCTTTTGCAGATGCCGGGTAGAGGAACAAGCCTAGCAGAAAAAGACAAGATATTATCTGGTATTTAGTTTTCAAGGTGAATCTCCTTATAACAACGTTATAGCCTTAATAAAGGCAGGGTTATCAGAAGGGCAATAAAGCCCTATTGCGAAAGCCTATGTAGTTCAGAAAATAAATGATAACAAGGAATAAGCGTATACGTCAACGGGCGGTTGGCACCGCTTGACAGCCGGAGCAGCCTGAACGTATGCTGGATTACATGGTGAACCTTTTGCAAAGCTTTATTGCTACGATCTTTCTGCTTTTTACCTGCCTGCCTGTTTATGCCGATAGTTCTCTCTTAATTAGTCACAGAACCGAAAACGATGAAATATTTGTAAATGCCAGACTTCAGGAACTGCCTGAGACCTTCATACAGGATGTTAAAAACGGTATCAAGAAGGAGCTTGAGTATAACGTGGAATTGATGCGAACCTGGGAAAACTGGCTGGACGAGTATGTGGAAGGCAAAACCATTATTCGCACTATAAAGTATGACGTAATCAAAAAACAGTACCATCTTACTTCACTTGAGGGCCGCTACCTTCATGAGAAAACAGCTAAAAATCTGCAAGAAGCTTTGAACTGGTTTACAACTCTCAGAAATATCCGACTTGTATCGATCATAAAACTACAACAGGGCACATATTACGTACGGGTAAGAATGGAGTCTCGTAGAATCAAGTTACCACCACTGTTTAAGGTTCTTTTCTTTTTCGTCCCGGAAGTTGAGTTCTCTTCCCGCAAAAGCAGCCCCGTGTTTCCATTGAACAAATGAGCAAAGCACGTATTGCCGCCATAACTATGGCAGTCATTGTGCTGATAGCCGTGGTAACGGCTCTGGAGTTAAAGTTCCTTGGCGCAGGCCTGCCCTTTCTGGGGCGGCTGGGAATTTTTATCTTTATAAATCTGTCGGTTCTGACTCTTATACTTCTTGTTTTTCTTGTTGGCCGCACATTGCTCAGACTCTACCTTGAGCGAAGGCGGGGAGTGACAGGCCACAGATTTCAGACAAAGCTTGTGACTATTTTTGTGCTTCTTGTCTCTATTCCGGGTATTGTGCTTTTTATTCTTACAAGCAGAATCGTAACCGGCACCGTTGAACGCCTATTTACCATACAGAGCCAGGCTCCACTTGAAAGTTCTGTAGAGATAGCTGCCGCAATTTACGAAAAAGAAAAAGCTCGAGTGCTTGAACTTGCCCTTAAACTGGCAAAACAAAAGAGGGATAAAACTGCGCAGAAGTCGGCTGACGACCTGACTGTTACAATAATGGAAGATGCCGCATCTGCAGAAAATTCAGAACTTATTAAAAATGCATTCGAGGGGAAATCAGATACCGAGATCATAGCCGAAAAAGGTGAGGAGATCGTACGGGCTGCGGCTCCTGCGCTCATAGGGGGTACTGTCTCATACGTCGTTGTGGTTGAATCAAAACTTCCCTCTGATCTTGTAGAAAACATGCGGGTGGTGCGCACAGCCTTTGAAGAGTATAAAAGCCTTGAGTCGGTTAAAACAACGCTTAAAACTGTCTATTTCCTGGCACTGACTCTTGTTACAATGTTTGTTATTTTCATAGTTCTATGGACGGCTCTAAATGTTGCCAAGGGAATTACCGGCCCAATCCAGGCACTTGCAGAAGGAACGCGCAGAGTTGCCGAGGGACACTTTGACACTGAAATTGCTGTTACCAGCACTGATGAAATAGGTACGTTGACCCGGGCCTTCAACCAGATGGTGAGCGAGCTGAAAAGCGGGAGGGAACACCTTAAAAGCGCTTACGCGGATGTGGACAGTAAACGGCTTATTCTGGAAGGGATTATGAGTAATATAGCTACCGGAGTAATCTGTCTTGACAATGCCGGAGGTGTTCTTATGATTAATGATGCCGCTTGCGAAATTCTGGGCATACAGCAACACAACCTGGCAAACCTCACCTCCAGCGATATTCTGGAACAAGTAGAGTCTGAAGAATTAAGAGAGATACTCCGGAATTTGCGGGAAAGGGAGTTCAGCGGAAAAAGCTGGCAACTAAAGGCGACTATCAAGGGAATACCTGCAATTCTCAGACTTTTTCTGGCTAACCTTAAGGATTCAGAGGAAAATCCTACCGGAGTTCTTGTGGTCTTTGATGATTTGACCGAGGTGGTGAAGGCCCAGAGGGCGTATGCATGGCAGGAGGTCGCACGCCGTATGACTCATGAGATCAAAAATCCACTGACTCCAATAAAACTTTCTGCTGAACGGCTTTTGAAAAAACATCGGGAAGGAGCGTCTGATTTAGATGACGTACTTGAGGCGTCCCTGGTCACGATTACAAACGAGGTTGAAGCCCTCCGGTGTATGGTTAATGAGTTCTCGCGCTTTGGAAAAATGCCGGATTTGAAGATCGGCGCCGTGCATATTCGGGAAGTAATTGATGAAGTGTCAAGTCTATATCATGGCTACAAAGATCTTTCTGTTTCCACATTAGTAGAGGACGGTATTCCGCCTGTACAGATCGACCGTGAGCAGATCAAGCGGGCACTTATAAATCTTCTTGACAATGCTGTCGAGGCAGTAGAGCGTAGTGGTAATATATGGTTAAACGCACAGTACGAGCATGAAGACAATCTCCTGCGCCTGATAGTTGCCGATGATGGCTCAGGTATAAAGCCCGAAGACCGAGATCGGCTTTTTCTGCCGCATTTTTCTACTAAGAAAACCGGCACAGGTTTGGGGCTGGCAATAGTAAGCAAGATCGTTTCGGACCACCACGGCACTATCTGCGTAGAGGAAAATATCCCTACAGGTACACGCTTCGTGCTTGAGCTGCCTGCTCTTCAGAATGTATGATTGGGTTTATTATATTTTATTATTTTTATCAGTCCGATAAGTCCGATCGGTCTTATTGCTTTTAATAATCCTCTTCCACAAAGGAAGTGGGAATAGTATTTTTTACAAATTATATGAATTGAATAAACCTGGCAAACAATTATGAGAGAACACATACTGATAGTAGACGATGAAGCGGGTATCCGTGAAAGCCTGACAGGTATCCTTGAGGATGAGGGGTTCGAAACCTCAACAGCATCCTCTGGAGAGGAGGCCTTGAAAAACTTCTCCGGTCATATGCCGGATCTTGTGATGCTTGATGTTTGGCTTCCCGGTATTGACGGGCTTGAAACCCTTAGCAAAATGCGGGAAATATCTGATGTTCCCGTTATCATTATCTCGGGCCACGGCAATATCGATATGGCGGTAAAGGCCTGCCATGGTGGAGCTTACGACTTCATGGAAAAACCGCTTTCCCTGGAGAACGTATTGCTACGGGTCAGACGTACTCTGGAACAGGTTCGTCTCCGCGAGGAAAACATCCGGTTGAAGTCCACTTACAGCCAAGACAGCGAGATGGTGGGCAGAAGTCGGGTCATGGAGCAGCTCCAGACGCTGATAGGCTCTGCCGCTCCTTCCAACGGACGTGTTCTTATATTGGGCGAGTCTGGCGCTGGCAAAGAACTC
>CAYWZR010000046.1:0-12640 GCA_964462885.1 uncultured Nitrospirota bacterium | reverse complement strand
TGTAGGTGATGCATCAAACCCTCTGCAGGATTCATCTATAGATATTGGAAATGGTGCGCTCAGGGATATCAAGGTGGATGGACCGGCAGGGATCCTGTATGCAGCTATTGACAATGGAGCTGATTCGTACATGTCTGTTTTGGACATAAACAGTCTTAAAGAAATAGGTAGAGTCCCAATCCCAGGGACACCCAGGAGAATGGAGATAGTCGGTGGCGAGGCGTATTTGACGGTAGGAACTGGAATTGTGATTGTGAGCCTCGATCGCCTTTGGACAGCGGATTTTGGGACTGACGGAGATGCTGACGGAATGGCAGATGACATCCTGAGTTACTTTGAAACAACCGGCGGGGCTTATGATGTTGAGATAAGAAACAACTATGCATATATTGCAGACGGGGTGTTTAACGGTATCATAGTTTTGGATATAACGAATCTGGAGTTGCTTGTTGAAGTAGCAAAGATAAGGACAGTTGGTAATACAATGGGTATAGAAATCGAGGGCGGTTATCTTTATCTTGCAGACGGTTATTCAGGCCTGAGCGTGGTACAAAGCTATACTGCTGAGGCGCTTCCTGCTTTGGAGTTAGGCTTTGTAAGTGTTGAGGTTCAAGCATCGACTACAACTGTTGTGGTGATTGGCTCTTATGGAGCAGTTACTGATGATGAATATCCGGTTATTGTGAATGTAGAAACTGTTTTGACAGGACAGATTTATGAGACACAGGTCTATGAAATAGATGACGGCTCTTTTAGGGTAGAACTGCCGTGGATTCCCGGAGATGAACTGTACATAAGCCTTACAGAAAGCACACCAAACCCTATAACAATCGGCCCTATATATCTTGGCCCTGTACCGGTTGGTGCGGTGTTAAGCAGCTATCCTGTAACCGGTATTGCTAAAGTGATAGATGTTACGGGTAATCTGTCGGTGCTTGGTGATGATAAAGGAAAGGTTGCAGTCTTTGACATAACAGAGCCTCTGAACCCGGTACGTCTTGGTTCACGGGATATAGGCACTGAGATTAGGCAGATAAAGATAATCGGTAGCAGGGTATATGCTACGGAGTCTTTTTATACCAGGATTCTGGACATAAGCGATCCCGCCAATATTGTAGAGCTATCGAATATTTATACTGGCCAATATACATACAGCATAGATGTCTTTAATGATTTGCTCTTTATAGGCACCAGTAGTGGATCTGTTTACGTTTATTATGTAGGTGATGCATCAAACCCTCTGCAGGATTCATCTATAGATATTGGAAATGGTACTGTCAGGGATGTCAAGGTGGATGGATCGGCAGGGATCCTGTATGCGGCAGTTGACAATGGAGTCAACTCGTACATGTCTGTTCTGGATATCAACAGCCTTGAAGAAATTGGACGAATTTCAATCCCAGGGACACCCAGACGGATGGATGTAGCTGGTGACAAAGCCTACTTGGCGGTAGGAACGGGAATGGTGATTGTGAGCCTCAATCGCCTTTGGACAGCGGATTTTGGGACTGACGGAGATGCTGATGGAATGGCAGATGACATTCTGAGTTACTTTGAAACAACCGGTGGGGCTTATGATGTTGAGATAAGAAACAACTATGCATATATTGCAGACGGGGTGTTTAACGGTATCATAGTTCTGGATATAACAAGTCCGGCAATACCACGGGAGATAGCAAGGATAGATACTTCCCATTATGCGGTAGACTTGAAAATTGCGGGTGATTATACCTATATTGCAGATGGTTATGCAGGTCTGAGCATAGCTGAGCTTTATTAACTTTACAGAGTCTCTAGCAAATAGGTAAACTTTACTTAATGAATCCCACTGACTCATTCTTGTTTTTTCAATCACGGTGTACTACTGGAGAATTTTTTATGTCCGGTGTATTCTTTAAGTCATGAAACGGTTCGCAGGTGTGGTTTTGGCAGCAGGGCTTGGCACCCGGATGCGATCCGAGACGGCCAAGGTGATGCATCCCATTCTCGGTCGACCGATGCTAACCTATCCCTTAGCTGCGTTGCGCCAGCTTAAACCATCAAAAATATCTGTTGTAATAGGCCATCAGGGAGATCTGGTTGAGGCGGCCTTTAATGGACAGCCGGATCTTGTGTTTGGCAGACAGATTGCAATGGAGGGGACTGCCGATGCTTTTAAAACTGGTCTTACCGCGCTAAGGAATTTAGATTTAGATGGGGCAATACTGGTACTAAACGGTGATATGCCGCTTGTTAGGAAGGAAACCCTTCAAACTCTGTTTGCGGCCCACGTGAGAGGAACTTCTAAAAACTCACTCACAGTAGGAACCTTTATAACGGACGCCCCAGGTTCTTACGGTCGTATTCTTCGAAACAAACAAGGCCGTATTACCGGCATAGTCGAAAACAAAGATGCCTCTGCCGAGCAGCGTCTTATCGGGGAAGTAAACGGAGGAATCTATCTCATTGAGCCTGAGGTTCTGTCGCTTATTGATAAAATACGCCCCAAAAACGCAGCCGGTGAGTATTATTTGACAGATATTGTCGCTTTGGCTGCAAAGGCCGGTTTCAAGGTTGGAGGTTGTATGGTTGGCCAGGAGGACCTCATGGGGGTCAACAGTCGCAGGGAACTGGCCGAAGCCGCAGATGTTTTAAGGTTGAGAATTATTTCAGGGCTGATGGATTCGGGTGTTAGTGTTATGCATCCGGAAAGTACTTTTATCCATCCGGATGTGAAAATCGGTCGGGATACAATCATATATCCCAATGTCATTATCGAAGGTTCTTGCCGCATAGGCGATGGATGTACTTTGTATCCAGGGGTCAGGCTTGTCAATGCTGCAATCGGTAAGGGCGTAGTGATCAAGGACTCATCCCTTATCGAAGAAAGCCGCGTAGGCGATGGATGTTTTGTGGGTCCGTTTGCCCATTTGAGGCCTGGAAGCCTTTTAAAGAAAGATGTGAAGGTGGGAAATTTTGTTGAACTTAAAAAAACAGTACTTGAAAGCGGCAGTAAGGCTATGCATTTGAGCTATCTCGGAGATGCCTCTATAGGTAAAAATGTAAACATTGGAGCCGGTACTATTACGTGTAACTATGATGGTATAAATAAGAATCAGACTACCATTGGCGAGGGAGCGTTCATAGGCAGCGACTCTCAGCTGATAGCCCCTGTGCGTATAGGAAAAGGAGCTTATGTGGGGGCAGGCTCAACTGTAACGTCCGATGTTCCTTCAGGAGCTTTGGCTGTAAGCCGCAGCAAGCAGCGAAATATCAAGGGATGGGCGAAGAAAAGGAAATAAAAAGAAAATAATCTGACCTTGTTTAATTCCTCCCTCTTAACCAGTTAAACTAACTTAAACCAATTAAGCAAAATTAAACTAAATTAAACTAAATTTAAAACTAGATAGAACTAATAAAATAATTATGTGTGGAATAATAGGTTATATAGGAAATCGTAACGCTGTTTCGATACTGGTTGATGGTCTGAGGCGTCTGGAATATCGCGGATATGACTCGGCCGGTATAGTTTTCCCCTGTCCAAGTGGGCTTGAGGTTCGCAGGTGTGCTGGAAAGATACGTGACCTGGAATCCCTGATTAGCGGCGAGAGCATATCAAGCAATATAGGCCTCGGCCACACAAGGTGGGCTACTCACGGCGGCCCTACTAAGGAAAATGCGCATCCTCACCGGGTTCAAGGTGTGGCAGTGGTTCATAACGGAATAGTCGAAAACTATATGGAGTTGAAACAGAGATTAAAAGAGCATGGTTTTAGCTTTGACTCTGATACTGACTCCGAGGTGCTTTGCGCTTTAATAGCGTTTCATTCTGAGGAAGACGCACCTCTTGAAGAGGCTGTAAAGCGTGCGTTAACCGAGGCTGAGGGGTCATTCGCTATCGGTGTTATAAGCGAGCGCGAGCCTGATAAACTTGTTGCGGCTAAAAAGGAAAGCCCGCTGGTTTTGGGCCTGGGAGAGGGGGAATATCTTGTAGCTTCGGACATACCTGCGCTTCTTAGCCATACCCGTGATGTGATAATCCTTAGAGATCGCCAGATGGCAGTGCTTACTCCGCATGGTGTTAGTATTACCGATTTCGAGGGGCAGCCGGTTGAAGCAGAGGTAGAAAAAATCACCTGGAGTCCTGCAATGGCGGAAAAAGGAGGATACCGTCATTTTATGCTTAAGGAGATTTTTGAGCAGCCGCGCACGGTCATGGACACGATCAGGGGCAGGTTTTCGCTTGAAGCAGGCGAGATAAACTACGAAGAAATAGGATTTTCTCTTGATGAACTTGCCGGAGTTAAAAAAGTTTTTCTTGTGGCTTGCGGTACTTCCTGGCATGCTGGCTTGATAGGCAAGTATCTGATCGAAGCAATCTCCAGGACGACCACTGAGACTGATATCGCCTCGGAATTTCGCTATCGTGATCCGATTATAGGTCCGGGAGATCTTTTTATAGCAATAACCCAGTCTGGCGAAACTGCTGATACCTTAGCCGCGCAGAAAGAGGCCAGGCGACGCGGCGCAAAAGTATTAAGCATATGTAACGTTGTGGGAAGCAGTTCTTCTAGAGAGGCAGACGCAGTTATCTATACTCACGCAGGCCCTGAAATCGGTGTGGCTTCTACAAAGGCGTTTACTTCACAGCTTGCTGCTTTGTATATGCTGGCTCTTGCCATAGGGCGGGCCAAGGGGGCCTATTCCAGCGACGAGACTCGGGATATTCTAAGCGGTCTTATTTCTATTCCACACTTAATGGAGGGAATTCTTCAGCGAGAGTCCGAGATAGCTGAGATGGCCAAAAGGTACGCCAAGGCCTCTGATTTTCTGTATCTAGCACGAGGGATTAACTATCCTATTGCTCTTGAGGGCGCGCTAAAGTTAAAGGAAATTTCATACATCCATGCTGAGGGCTATCCGGCTGGAGAGATGAAACACGGCCCTATCGCACTGATTGATGACGAACTGCCGGTGGTGGCTATTGTGCCTGGAGATGGCACTTCCGGGAAGATTCTTGCTAATATAGAAGAAGCCAGAAGCCGTGGGGGACGAGTTATCGCAATAGGTGTTGAAGGTGTAAAGGATCTTAACAGGAAAGATCAGGACGTGTTTCTGGTTCCAAATACGCACTCTCTTCTTGCTCCGCTTCTTTTTTCCCTGCCGCTTCAATTGATAGCGTACCACATAGCCGTCTTAAGAGGCTGCGATGTGGACCAGCCGAGAAACCTCGCAAAAAGCGTAACTGTAGAGTAAGACGCAGAGGCACAAAAGTAAACCTAAATACATTAAAAATGGAAGGAATTTAAGATTTGAAGCAAAAGATTTTGGAGGGACATAACAAACGGCAGATAGAGGCGTTGACGCACCTTGATGGACCTGCTTTGATCCTGTCTGGGCCTGGCAGTGGTAAAACAGAAGTTGTTGCCTGCCGTTATTTATACCTTCTAAAGTCGAGGAAGATGTCGTCCGAGGAAGTGCTTGTTCTGACGCTTAGTCCGAGAGCCGCTTTTGAGGTCAAAAACAGGATACTTACTCTGTCGGCTGGCGGTTGCCAGAGCAGTGATGATTTTAACAATAATTTCAAGAATTTAAAAATAGACACCTTTCAAACCATCTGTTGCCGCATTTTAAGAGACGAAATCAAAGAATTGGGTTTTGGTGAAAATTTTATTATATACAGTGAGGAAGACCGTTTTGGTTTAATAAGGTCAATTCTGAAAGAATTCAAAATCCATGAGGCTCTTTTTAGAGGCATAGCTGCACGTATCAGCAATCTTAAAGTCGAGATGGTGGGACATGAAGAATTCCTGGCCAATGGTGGAGGTTTTGGTTTTGAAGAAAAACTAGCTAAAGTTTACATGCGTTACCAGAGCGAACTTCAGAAGAACAACTGCTTGGACCAAGATGATCTCATAATGTACACAGTGAACCTGTTTCAGACGCACGAGTCAGTGCTCAAAAAATGGCAAAACAAAATCAGCCAGATTATGGTTGATGACTTTCAGGATATAAATCCTGCACAGTACAGTTTTGTTAAATATATTGGCAAGGAAAGCGGTAACGTCTTTATTACGGCTGATGACGACCAGGGGATATTAGGTTTTAGGGGCGCTCGATTGGAACATATAAACCGTTTCAAAAAGGATTTTACCAGTACGCGAGTTATCCATTTTGAGCAAAGTTATAGATGCACGCCGTATATTCTTGAGGCAGCCGGGGCAGTGATAGGAGGCAATCCCGGCCCCCATAAGAAGAAGCTTGAAAGCGATCGCAACTTAGCCAAATATAAGCCACAGTATTTTTGCGGTGGAACCGAGACTGACGAGGCTTCTTACATCGCACATACCGTAAGAGAGCTTTTCCTTAAAGGAAGTTACGCCTACAGAGATTTCGGACTGCTCTACAGGATGAGTACTCAGCTTCGATCGCTCGAAAAGGCTTTGCGGGATGAAGGCATTCCCTATTACGTACATGCGGCTTATCCGCTTTACCGGAAGCCCGAGGTTAAGGATGCCATAGCTTATGCCAAAATGGTAATGAATCCAGATGACTCCGTGAGCTTTGGGAGGATTATAAACAGTCCGCCACGTGGAATTGGAGTATCTACATTGGCAAAGATGGTTGACTCTGCCAGAAAGGACGGTGTCAGTCTATTTGATGCGTTCAAGAAAACTTCCAGTGTTAAGAAGTCTCAGGCCAAGGTAAAGAAGCTTATCGACCTTGTCATTCGCACCAGGAAATCCTATAAAGACGCCGGCAAAGCTATTGATGTGGTACTGAATAAATCAGGCTATATGAAATGGCTTTTAGGGGAAAAGGACGCAGATGTCCGGCTTGCAAATATAAAGAGGCTGATAGAAGAGGCTTCGGGGCGAAACCTGCATGAGTTTCTTGACTACGTGGCGCTTTTTTCTGAAGACAACGAGGTGAAAAATGAGGATGTTGTCTCCCTTATGACGGTTTACGAGGCCCAGGGGTTGGAATTTCCTGTTGTATATATGGCGGGTCTTGAGGAAGGGCTTCTACCTCACTCGCATGCGCGTCAGCAGGACAATGGTAAGGCGATCGAAGAAGAGAGACGTCTTTTGTATGTTGGTATGACCAGGGCAAGAGATGTATTGTACCTTACCGGCGCTGCAAAGCGTAGGTTCTATACAAGAATCCAACTGCAGGAGCCTTCACGGTTTCTTAAGGACTTATCGGAGGAACTATGCTGCACTGTGAGGCATGCCTCATCGGCAAATGGATCTGCCGATTTTCATGTTTTGCCTAAAAAACCGAAAAAGATTGGTAGGCAGGTTCCATTTTCTGTAGGTGTAAGGGTAAAGCATATTACATGGGGCAACGGGGTTGTAAGAGATTTGGCAGGGCAGGGTGATTCCGCCAAGGTAACTGTGAACTTTCCCAGTGTTGGTATTAAGTGTTTGTCTCTTAAGTTTGCTAACCTGGAAGTAATTTAAGTAATCTAGTTTAGAACTACTTTAAGTCAGCCATGACAATAAATAAAAGTGAAATAGAACATGTGGCTATGTTGGCCAGGTTGAAACTGGATGGTGAGGAACTCGTGCGTTTTACCTCACAGATAGGTGATATTTTGTCTTATGTTGAAAAACTAAATGAGCTTGATACGACTGGAGTGGAACCTACCTCACATGTATTTGATATTAAGAACGTCTTCCGAAACGATGTTCTTGGCGAGTCGCTTTCACTCAAGAAAGCACTGTCAAATGCCCCTGAAGCCACAGAGAAGTACTACAAAGTTCCCAAAATAATTGATCAGTAATTAAGAGGATTACCTGTGCTTAGATGCATGCTTAGATCTAAAATTCATCGGGCCACTGTTACGGCCTCGGAGTTGGATTATGAGGGCAGTCTCACTATGGACCCTTCCCTTATGGAACGGGCCGGCATGCTGCCTTATGAGCAGGTTCTGGTTAGTAATATTAATAACGGAGAAAGATTTGAGACGTACGTTATCCCAGGCAAAGATGGTTCGGGTGTTATATGCCTTAATGGTCCTACAGCCCGTAAGGGTGTTCCGGGAGACCAGGTTATTATTTTTTGCTATGAGTATCTTACAGATGAAGAATTAAAAAAATACCATCCTACGATTATCAAAGTAGATAGCAATAACCGCATTAATGAGGTGGCAAGCCTCGAATATACTGCTAATGCCAAGCAAATTTAAGCTTGCTATTATCAGTAATTTACTTGTTTTTGGAATAATCAATAAGCGGTTAAACCCTTTTATGAGTAAAAAAATAAAAATGTTCTTGACAAAACTTAAAGACTCGTGTAATCTTGCTGGGTTGCCCAAATGATTGTACAAGAAGTCAGGGCGCTGAATATAAACGTTTGATGGAGGAATCGTGCCGACAATCTCTCAGCTTATAAGACACGGAAGAAAAAAGATCCTAGCTAAGAACAAAGCTCCGGCCTTAAAACAGTGTCCGCAGAGAAGGGGCGTGTGTGTTAGGGTTTACACTACAACGCCAAAAAAACCGAACTCAGCCCTTAGAAAAGTGGCCAGAGTCAGACTGACTAACGGTATGGAAGTTACAACATATATTCCAGGTGTTGGACATAATCTCCAGGAACATTCCATTGTTTTAATAAGGGGAGGCAGGATTAAAGATCTTCCCGGTGTTAGATATCATATAGTTAGGGGCGCCCTTGATACCTTGGGTGTTACCGACAGGCGCGTGAGCCGTTCAAAGTACGGCACAAAACGGCCTAAATAAGAGGATATTTGGTATGCCTAGAAGAAGAGCAGCTGTAAAGCGAGAGATTTTGCCGGATCCAAAGTACAACAGTAAGGTGTTGAGTAAATTCATCAACACGATAATGGAAGACGGCAAAAAGGCGGTAGCCGAGGGTATCTGTTACGGAGCTTTCGAGATCATTAAAGAGAAAACAGGCGAAGATCCACTTAAGGTTTTTAAAACGGCTCTTGAAAATGTTAAGCCTTCTGTGGAGGTCAAATCGCGTAGGGTCGGAGGTGCTACCTATCAGGTGCCTATAGAGATTCGACCGCAGCGTCGTCTTGCACTGACTTTTAGGTGGCTTAGAGATTTCGCCAGGAAGCGTGGAGAGCGCACTATGCGTGAGCGTCTGGCAGGCGAACTCATGGACGCAATGAAAAAAACAGGCGCCACCATGAAGAAGAAAGAAGATACGCATCGTATGGCAGATGCAAATAGGGCTTTTGCACACTTTAGGTTCTAAGAAGCCGGAGAGCCTTAAGAAACTTAAATAAAAAAATTAGTTGCTATTGGTAGTTTAGTTCAGGCTTAGATTGTTAGATTTTGGTTTGAACGGATTAGTTTGATTTGCTTCATTTGTTAAGGCTATCAAATGATGACAAGTCTAACTACATTTAAAGGAGAAGCGGAGTTGTCGAATACAGACCTTAAAGACACGCGTAACATCGGCATAATGGCTCATATTGATGCTGGTAAGACGACCACAACAGAGCGTGTTTTGTACTATACTGGCATCACCCACAAAATCGGGGAGGTCCACGACGGTAATGCTGTTATGGACTGGATGGTCCAGGAGCAGGAAAGAGGTATTACCATAACTTCAGCTGCTACCACGTGTAATTGGCGTGATCATGTTATAAATATAATTGATACACCCGGTCATGTGGATTTCACTATTGAGGTGGAACGTTCTCTGCGTGTTCTAGACGGGGCTGTTGCTGTTTTCGATTCAGTTTCCGGTGTTGAGCCACAATCCGAGACGGTCTGGCGTCAGGCTGATAGATACAATGTGCCTCGTATTGCCTTTATGAATAAAATGGATCGTGTTGGTGCCGACTTTTTCGCCGCTGTTAACAGTATGCGTGATAGGCTGGGAGCCAAAGCTGTGCCCGTACAAATTCCTATAGGTTCTGAGGGTAATTTTCGTGGTTCAGTTGATCTTGTCACAATGAAAGGTGTTTTCTTTGACGATGAAACACTAGGTGCCAAGTATGAGGTGGGTGAAATACCCGAAGATATGCTTGATGATGCCAAGAAAAATCGTGAAGAGTTGCTAGAGGCGCTAGCAGATGTGGATGACTCTTTAATGGAAAAGTACCTTGGCGGTGAAGATATAAGCGAGGCAGAGATCATGGCTGTCATACGTAAGGGAACTGTTGAAATGAAGATATTTCCGGTCTTTTGCGGTTCAGCTTTCAAGAATAAAGGTGTTCAACTTCTTCTTGATGCTGTAGTGGAATATCTGCCTTCTCCGTTGGATGTAGAGCAAATTATAGGCAAAAACTTAAACGATGATTCGGAGATTGCATTAAAGGTGGATGAGAGTGAGCCGTTTTCCGCTTTGGCCTTTAAGGTAATGACTGATCCGTTTGTAGGGCAGTTGACCTACATGCGCATATATTCTGGAAAAGTAGCGGCTGGTTCATACATATATAATGCCAGTAAGGGAACAAAGGAGCGTGTAGGACGGCTTCTGAAGATGCATGCAAATAAGCGTGAGGAAATAAAAGTATGCAGTGCGGGTGATATTGTGGCTGCTGTCGGGCTCAAAAACACACTGACTGGTGATACTCTCTGCGACGAAAACCGCCCTATTTTATTGGAATCCATCGAGTTTCCGGACCCTGTAATCTCGGTGGCCATAGAGCCAAAAAGTAAGGCTGCTCAAGATAAGCTTTCTCAAGGTCTTGGTAAGCTTATGCAGGAGGATCCCTCTTTTAGGGTTTCTTTCAATGACGAGACTGGCCAGACCATTATTTCTGGAATGGGCGAGTTGCACCTGGATATCATTGTTGATAGATTGCTAAGGGAATTTAGTGTTGAAGCTAATGTCGGTAAGCCGCAGGTTGCTTACCGTGAGACTATAAGGAAAAAGGTCACTGCTGAGGGTAAATTTGTTCGTCAAAGTGGAGGGCGTGGCCAATATGGACATGTTGTAATGGAGTTCGAGCCTCTTGAAATGGGTTCTGGATTTGTCTTTGAAAGCAAAGTTGTTGGAGGATCTGTACCTAAAGAATATATAAAGCCGGTAGAAAAAGGTGTTGTGGAGGCATTAAGTGCCGGAATACTGGCCGGGTATCCTGTGGTTGATATAAAGGCTACCCTTCTTGATGGCTCCTACCATGAAGTTGATTCTTCCGAAATCGCTTTTAAAGTGGCGGCATCAATGGCTTTTAAGGACGGAGTTGGCAAAGGAAAACCGGTGATTCTTGAGCCTGTTATGAGTGTTGAAGTTGTTACCCCTGAGGATTTTATGGGGGACGTCATAGGTGACCTAAATTCAAGGCGTGGACGTATACAGCTTATGGAGCAGCGCGGAAATGCTCAGGTGGTAAAATCTCAGGTGCCGCTTTCAGAGATGTTTGGGTATGCCACTGATGTAAGGTCTAAGACCCAGGGGCGTGCAACATATACTATGCAGTTTGATCATTACGAGGAGGTGCCGAAGAGCATCTCTGAAGCAATAATCGCTAAAGTAAAGGGAGCTTAATTTTTTAAGGAGTTATTCTAATGGCAAAAGAGAAATTTGAACGCACGAAGCCACATGTAAACATTGGAACTATCGGTCATGTTGACCATGGTAAGACGACGCTTACAGCAGCTATCACGAAGGTACTTGCGCTTCGTGGTCAGGCTGAGTACCAGGCCTATGATCAGATTGATAATGCTCCTGAGGAGAAGGCCCGTGGTATTACGATAGCCACAGCACATGTGGAGTACGAGACAGAGGCCCGTCATTATGCGCATGTTGACTGTCCTGGTCATGCTGACTATGTAAAGAATATGATTACCGGCGCTGCCCAGATGGATGGAGCAATTCTTGTTGTTAGCGCAGCAGATGGTCCTATGCCTCAGACGCGTGAGCATATACTTTTGGCTCGTCAGGTAGGAGTCCCTTACATAGTTGTTTATATGAACAAGACAGACATGGTTGATGATCCTGAGCTTTTGGAGCTTGTTGAGCTTGAGATTCGTGAGCTTTTAAGTAAGTACCAGTTTCCCGGGGATGACATTCCAGTAGTTATGGGTAGCGCGTTAAAGGCTGTTGAATCGTCTTCGGAGGATGCTTCTTCCGAGGAGTACAAGAGCATGCTTGATCTTATGGATGCAGTTGACTCTTATGTTCCGACTCCTGAGCGTCCTATAGACAAGCCTTTTTTGATGCCAATAGAGGATGTCTTTTCTATATCGGGTCGTGGCACGGTTGTAACCGGCCGTGTTGAGCGCGGAGTAGTTAAGGTTGGCGAGGAGATAGAGATAGTTGGTATACGCGAGACTCGTAAGACGACTTGTACCGGAGTCGAGATGTTTCGCAAGCTTTTGGACCAGGGTCAGGCCGGAGACAACATAGGCGCACTTCTTCGCGGCACTGCCAAGGACGATGTTGAACGCGGTATGGTGCTTGCAAAGCCCGGTTCTATTAAGCCGCATACGAAGTTCAAAGGTGAGATATATGTATTATCGAAAGAGGAGGGTGGTCGTCATACTCCTTTTTTCACTGGATACCGTCCTCAGTTTTACTTTCGGACAACCGATGTTACCGGTTCGTTGCATTTACCAGAGGGTGTTGAGATGGTGATGCCCGGCGATAACATAACGATAACAGTTGAGTTGATGGCTCCTATTGCGATGGAGAAAGAGCTTCGCTTTGCGATTCGAGAAGGTGGACATACAGT
>CAYWZR010000045.1:0-12655 GCA_964462885.1 uncultured Nitrospirota bacterium | reverse complement strand
GCTTTGCACCCTGGGCCGACTACGAAGCTATGCTAAGGAGTCGAAACGAACCGCTAAGATCAATGGAGACAGCCAAGCCACTTGCAGATTTCGATATTGTGGGCTTCAGCCTTCAGTACGAGCTGTCGTATACCAACCTTTTAAATATGCTTGATCTTGCAAGCATTCCGATTCATTCGAATGACAGAAAGAACGGACATCCGGTGATTCTTGCCGGTGGCCCCTGCACCACAAACCCGGCTCCACTTATGCCATTTATAGATGCTTTTTTAATAGGAGACGGAGAAGAAGCGGTGCCGGAAATAATACTTATCCTAATGGAGTTAAAGGGAGCAGGCCGGGCTGAAAAACTAAACGCATTAGCAGAGGTCAACGGAGTATACGTTCCATCTGTTCACAGACAGGGCCATAAAAATCTTCCTATTCGCCGCAGAGTCGTAGACAACCTTGATCAGGCTTATTTTCCGACATCTCCGGTTGTGCCACATCAGGCAATACATAACCGCGTGGCAATCGAGATAGGGCGTGGCTGTCCCCGTGGTTGCAGGTTCTGCCAGGCTGGTATGATTTACAGACCAATGAGGGAACGCTCAATGTCTACTGTTATCCGGCTTGCTGAAGAGTCAATACGCAATACGGGTTTTTCGGATCTCTCTTTTACGTCACTTTCTGCAGGCGATTACGGCTGTCTTTTCCCCCTTATACGAACTGTAAACGAGCGGCTTAAGGGAGCTCACGTTGCTCTCTCTCTGCCATCGCTCCGAGTAGGTTCGGCAGACCGTAAAATGCTCAGACAGCTAAAAGGAGAACGAAAAACAGGCTATACAATCGCGCCAGAAGCCGGAACCGAAAGGCTTCGTAATGTTATCAATAAAACCATTAGCCAAGACGATTATATGGAGAGCTTGCAAGCCCTGTTTGAAGAAGGATGGGAAACTCTGAAACTATACTTCATGATAGGACTTCCTACGGAAACCGCCGAAGACATCGAAGGCATTATCACAATGGCCAAGCAGGCCGTTCGCGTGGCGAAAAAGGCGAAAGTCCGCAGGGTGAATATAAATGTGAGCGTTTCGACTTTTGTGCCGAAACCACATACACCGTTTCAGTGGATGGGGCAGATACCTCTTGAGGAAATCCGTATGAAACAGGCGGAACTGCGCCGCAGCCTTTCGGGCCGTTTTTTCAAAATCAAACCGCACCACCCTGAAACCAGTATTCTGGAATCCATATTCGCCAGAGGCGATGAAGCCACGTCAAGTCTGCTCTACAGTGCCTTCCAAAAAGGATGCCGTTTTGACGGTTGGACCGAGGTATTCAACTATCCACGCTGGTGCGAAGCAATGGAAGAAACCGGTATAGGATCTGAGTCGGCACGGAGAGAATTTTCACTGAATGATGTCCTTCCCTGGGACATTATAGATTCAGGAGTAAGCAAGGATTTTTTAAAAAAAGAATGGGAGCGTGCATCAGCAACTGAAGTCTCTCCAGAGTGCCGGGAGAAATGCCTTGCCTGCGGCCTTGGCTGCAAAAGTATGAATATATCCTCTACAGAAAACGTAGAAACCGAAGTGGCTGCGCTGCCACAGGTAAAACGTCCTGTCATACTTTCGGCTCCAACCCGGTTCAGAGTAAAATACGCTAAAACAGGCAGAACTCGTTTTCTTTCTCACCTGGAACTTAAAGAAACAATAATACGGGCGATCCGCATGGCTGGGGGCATTATGCCGGATTACTCTAAGGGGTTTCATCCACAGCCAAAGTTATCTTTTGGTCCTGCGCTTGGGGTTGGCATAGCTGGTCACGCTGAATATTTCGATATGGAAATTCTTACATCAATAGAACCTGAAAAAGCCAAAGACAGACTAAACGCTGCACTGCCAGAGGGGATCGAAGTTTTCGAAATACGCTTTGCCGATAAACGTGTTCTTTCGCTAAACCGTTTTATAAGCAGATACCGGTACAGGGTAGACCTTCCAAAGGACTTTGTCCTGCCAGAGCCTCTGATAAATGCTGAAAATGTTGAAATTCCGGTTGAGCGTGAAGTAGGAAAAAGTGGAAAGCGTATAACAGTCAATCTTCGCCCCTTGATTGAGAAAGCTGAAGTAGATGGAAACAGGCTATTTCTTACTGCGCTTGACCGGGGCGAAACCAAGCTGCGGCTATCTGAACTACTGGCTAAAATTCTCCGTCTTGAGCCGGAAGCTGTTACTGCACTTAATATTGAACGATTAGAACTTTACGGATTCAGAAACGGTTGGCTAACACCAATGGAGAACCTAAAACGATGGTAAACTACAGGTGTAGCCTGAAGAAAATTTGCTTTGATCAGTCGGATCGGTCTGATTGGTCTGATCCGACCGATAAAAAAATCCGACGGACTCGACTGATCGGTCGGATCAAAAGAAAATAAATAAATAAACCTATATGAACTGCGAAATAATCATTAACGCCACCAGTTATGAAACCAGAGTGGCTCTTCTTGAAAACGGCCAGGTGGCCGAGCTATATATCGAGCGGAAACGAAACGCCTCCTTGGTTGGAAATATTTATAAGGGTAAAATTGCCCGAATCCTGCCAGGCATGCAGTCCGCCTTTGTCGACATAGGCCTAGAAAAGGCCGCCTTTCTTCATGTCTCCGATGTCTTTACAGATCTTATGGACTATCAGGGAGTTCTGGACGAAGTGGAGGGTCAACTCCCAGTGGAGGAGAACGTAGACTCGCTTCCACTTTCGGGCAAGAATCGAAACGAACATCATCCAATAGAGGAGACTCTGCAAGAGGGGCAAGAGGTGATGGTTCAGGTTTCAAAAGACCCTCTTGGAACAAAAGGCGCCAGGGTCACCACCTATACCACAATTCCAGGACGGTATCTTGTGCTTATGCCCAATGTGGAACATATCGGTATCTCACGTCGTTTGACCAACGAGGAGGAACGGGAAAGACTGCGGACTGTTGTCGAGAAATTGAAAAAACCCGGATACGGATATATTGCAAGAACGATGAGCGAGGAGTGTTCAGATAACGAACTTGCCCGTGACATGGAGTTTTTACATCTTTTATGGGAAAACATTCGGAACAAAAATGAACGTGTTTCCGCCCCATGCATGCTTTACAATGATCTCGACCTTGCCTTTAGAAGCATTCGGGATCTTCTGCATAATGATGTGGATCACCTTATCATCGACTCTGATAAAGAGTACCAGCGGCTGCTTGATTTTGTGCGTAATTATTTTCCAAAACTCGAAAGCAGGATTGAGCACTACGACGGCAACGAACCAGTGTTCGATGTTTTTGGTATTGAACTGGATATTTCGAGAGCTCTTGGCCGGAAGGTCTGGCTCAAATCCGGAGGGTATATAGTTATTGACCAGACAGAGGCTCTTGTCACCATTGATGTAAATACAGGAAAGTACGTCGGCAAGGAAACATTGGAAGATACCATCCTAAAAACAAACCTTGAAGCGGTAAAAGAAATCGCATACCAGATCCGCCTCAGAAACCTGGGCGGTATTATTATCATAGACTACATAGACATGGAGAGAGAAGAAAATCGCCAAAAACTATTCTCTGATTTTTCAGAAGCAATGGCCAGGGATAGAGCAAAAAATACAATACTAAATGTATCAGAGCTGGGCCTTGTACAGATGACCAGAAAAAGAGTTCGTAAAAGCCTTGAACGAACTCTCTGCGAGGCATGTCCATATTGCGAAGCAAAAGGGAGAATTAAATCAGCCATTACTGTATGTTACGAAATCTTACGAAAACTGCACCGTATGAGCCCTTCAATGACAGGAGCAAGGTTTATTGTTTCTGCACATCCATCAGTTATAGATCTTCTTTATGACGAGGAACACTTAGGTCTGGAAGAGCTTGAAAAGCAGTACAACCTCCATGTAACCTTGAAGTCCGATCCATCGCTCCACCAGGAGAAATTCGAGATTAAACAGCTTCATTAGAAAATCACATTGCCAGAAGAAGAAAAACTAAAAGAAATCCTCAGAGGTATGGAGAGGGTACTTGTTGCCTTTTCAGGAGGAGTGGACAGCTCTTTTCTTCTTAAGTTTACTCATGATCTCCTTGGAAGGGATAATGTTCTTGCCGTAATAGGAGATTCTCAAACACTGCCCAGAGCCGAACTGTCCTCTGCACTCAAGTTCACTGAAGTCTACGGAATAAGGAGTATTGTTGTAACAACAGATGAGTTAAACAATAGCCTGTTTCTGGCCAACCCTGATGATCGTTGTTTCCACTGCAAGGATGAGTTGTTTGGAAAACTGCTGGAAGTTTCAGAGGCTGAAGGCATACACTGCATTGTCGATGGCACAAACTCGGATGATCTGCTTGGTCATAGACCGGGGCACAGAGCGGCAAAATTGCACAGAGTGAGAAGCCCTCTTGCCGAGGCAGGTCTGGATAAAAAAAGTATCAGGTTGCTCTCTAAAAACATGGATCTGCCCACCTGGAATAAACCGTCCATGGCATGCCTCGCCTCAAGGTTTCCGTACGGTCAGACAATCACATCCGAGGCTATTTCAAAAGTAGAAAAGGCAGAAGATCTTTTAAAAACTCTAGGATTCAGAAATGTCAGGGTTAGATCTCACCAGCAACTTGCCAGAATCGAGGTCGACCGCAATAGACTTGCTGACCTGCTGGCAGCCGATATAGATATAGTACAAGAGCTGAAAAATATTGGATTCAGATATGTGTGTCTGGACCTTGAGGGCTTCCGCAGCGGAAGTATGAATAAAGCAACAGATACTCAGCGGGTATAAACTGAAATCTAAAAACTATTAAAAATTAGAAGTTTTGTTTTGATTAATTGCATAAGGACAATTCCTAAGTTATGAGAATTGAAGAATTCCGACAATTGCGCCGGTCATACAAGTGGCAAGAGTACCGGCCACTATTGAACGAAATCCCAGTGAAACGATCTCATCCCGTCTTTCAGGCGCCATGGCTCCCATGCCGCCTATCATTATTCCAAGGCTTCCGGGATTTGCAAAACCGCATAAGGCATATGTCATTATCACCATGCTTCTCTGACTTAAAGTTCCTTCGGGCAGGTGAGCCATATCAAGATAGGCTATGAATTCATTTAAAACCGTTTTAGTTCCCATAAGCGATCCAGCCGTTAAAACCTCTTCCGCTGGAACTCCCATCAGCCAAACCACCGGAGCCATTATATATCCCATTATTCTTTGAAGGGTAACTGGAGAGCCTTCAATATCAGGCAATATACCCAGAGTTAAATTCACAAGATGAACCATGGCCACAAGCACTATGATCATGGCTATAATATTAATAAGCAGTTCCACTCCCTGCACCGTGCCTTTTGTGAGAGCATCCATAGAGCTTAAAGATTTTTCTGGATGAATCATTTCGCCTGATGTCGATTTACCTATTTCAGGAATCATAATTTTTGAAATAACTATTGCGGCCGGGGCGCTTATAATGGAAGCTGTCAGAATGTGTCCCATGATATCCGGAATTGCAGAGCTTAAAATGCTGGCATAAAGCACCATAACAGTGCCTGCTATTGTTGACATGCCACAGGTCATAAGAGTAAAAATCTCACTTCGGGTCATATCTCTTAGATAGGGACGTATAAAAAGCAGAGCTTCAACCATCCCTACAAATATATTGCCCGACACACCCAACCCCTCGGCTCCCCCCAACTGCATTGTTTTCTGTAAGAGCCATGAAAAGGCCTTTACAACACGCGGTAAAATTCCCCAGTAAAACAAAAGTGAAGATAACGCGCTTATCACCAAAACAAGCGGCAGAGCCCTAAAGGCCAAAATAAAACTTGCTCCCGGGAATTTTTCATCAAAAGGAAGATTCCCTCCTCCCAGATAACCAAAAACAAAGGACGATCCAGCAGTGGTGGATTCTTCCAGGGATAAAATAATACGATTCAATGATATAAAAAACTCCCTGAAAACATAAAATTTCAGCAGCACAACTCCAAATACCAGCTGGATCGCCATACCGATTATCACAGTCTTCAGAGAAACCCGGCTGCGGTTTTCACTCATAAGCCAGGCAATAAACGCAAAGGTCACAAGGCCTGCAATGCTTTGAATACTCATAAGGTAATAAGTTTACCACGAAGAACACAAAGAGCACGAAGAGTACGAAGAAAAACATTGATAATGTGATAACCCTTTGTTTAAACTGTGTCGATTTCAAATAACAACTGTGTATTTTTCTTCATTTTATCGTAAGATTTACAATAATATTATGACAACAAAATTATAAGGAGAACAAAGTATGCCACCTATTGAAAAACATACTCAGAAAAGCATTGAAAAAACTGGTAAGGACTACCTTGAAATTCACGAATGGATCGATGATCCGGAAAAAAAGGCAGAACGTCACGACATTGGTCGCGTCCTGGAATTTGCAAAAATGTTTGAAGAAAAATATGGAGAGGAAGGTGCTCGGGAATATGTTCAACATCTTCAGGATGACCTGAAAGGCCGCTTTGGTCATTTACTGGAAGATGTAGAAAAAATAATCGCCAATAATCTGAAATATTTTGGCTGTAGTTAAGTTAAGTTACGTTAAGTTACGTTAAATTTAAGTTAAGTTAAAATTAATATCGAAACCAAAGGAGATACAATAAGGATGAAATGGATTACACGCTCACACGTTCATGTGGACAGAGTAGCCTGTCCCTGGCTTATAAAACGTTTTATAGATTCGGAGGCTGAATTTATTTTTGTCCCAAAGAGCCAGGTTAAAACAATGGCCGAAAAAGAAGGAGCTATCCCCTTTGACTCTCCTGGTTCCGATCTTGATCATGACGGTGATCTATGTACTTTTGATGTCATAATCCGGCAGTACGAACTCACCGATAAACCACTGCTCAGGCTTGCCAGAATTGTTAATGCAGCTGACACCCATAAACCAGAAAATGACCCTCTTGCCGCAGGCTTTGAAGCCATTGCAGTAGGTTTTGGCCTTAGATATCCTGATGATAAAAAAAACCTAAAGCGGCAATTCGAAATGTACGATGCTCTTTACGCGTGGTGTTGCCTGGATGCAGCCAGAGAGTCATGATCCTTATTTTTGATACTTTTCGTTGTTACAACATCAACATTTACCAAAACTTCCGCAAGGTAAAATCCATCTTATCCTACAAGTTTTCTTGCTAAAATTGTACACATATTTGTTCAACTTAGGCACAAAGGCCATCTATCAGGTTCAACCACACCGTGACTATGACTGAAATGACAAGGTGGCAGAATTCTAGCTTTATACCTTTGTAGCTGAGCAGTTACAATAACCCTTTGGAAATAAGAATGGACAACCTCTTATATATTGCATTTGGACTAATAGCCGCTGGCCTAACCGGCCTAACAGCGTGGCTGGCCGCTGGCAGCCGCTTTAAAAATATTTTTTCGGCCAGGCTGGCTGAGGCTGAACGTCGGGCAGCCACTGCTGAAGGCACAACAGTAGAGCTGCGCGCACAGATTGTAAGCGCTAATGATGAGCTTAGTGATTTACGGTCCATACTGGATACTGAACGCGAAGGCAAGATCAGGGCCGAGACACAACTCCTAGAAACTGTCCAGCGCCTGGACGAAGAGAAAAAAATGCTGGATGAAGCCAGGAGCAAACTTACGGATACATTCAAAGCCCTGGCCGGAGATACTCTTGATAACAGCAACCGGGCCTTTATGAATCTGGCAAAAGAGACCTTTGATAAGGTTCTTGCCGAATCCAGAGGCGATCTGGGAAAACGCCAAGAGGCCATAGACGGATTGGTAAAACCCCTTGCCGAATCATTGAAACGGTTTGAAGAACATGTAACAGGGATTGAAAAAAGCCGTCATGGAGCATACACAAGTCTGGAAGAGCAGCTTAAAGTTCTCTCAGCCTCTAATACAAAACTCCAGGAAGAGACCGGAAATCTGGTCACGGCTTTACGTTCGCCACAGGTACGGGGCCGTTGGGGAGAGATGACTCTTAAAAGAGTGGCTGAACTGGCAGGCATGTCGGAACACTGCGATTTTACAGAACAGGTTACGGTAGAAAACTCCGATACAACCCGTATTCGTCCTGACATGGTTGTTCATCTTCCAGCCGGGCGTGAAATAGTTGTTGATTCCAAAGTACCGCTTGAAGCCTATTTAAATGCGCTTTCAGCAAAATCAGAAGAGCAGAAAAAAAGAGACCTCGCACATCATGCACGGCAGCTTCGCACACACATGAACAGCCTTGGTGAAAAGGCCTATTGGAACCAATTCAAAGAAACCCCCGAGTTTGTTGTTATGTTTATTCCCGGAGAGTCGTTCTTTGCGGCTGCGGTGGATCAGGATCACAGTTTAATTGAAGACGGAATGAAGAAACGAGTTATAATTGCGACTCCCACAACGCTTATAGCTCTGCTGCACGCTGTTGCATACGGATGGAGACAGGAGCAGATCGCAAAAAACGCACAGCAGATAAGCGAGCTTGGCAAGCAGCTTTATGAACGCATGAGGGTTCTGTCCGAACACCTGGTGGAAACCGGCAAGGGCCTGGAAAAGGCCAGCACAGCATACAATAAAGCGGTCGGATCGATGGAAACCAGAGTGTTTCCGGCCGCGCGTAAATTCAAGGAACTGGGGGCTGCCTCGGGCCAGAATATCGCCACTGTCGAGCCTGTTGAGACAGCGCTTCGAACGCTTGATCTAGGTATAGATATCCATGAAGATTAATATTGACCCCTTACCTCCTGACTCCCTAAAAGGAGTCTCCCGCCAGCAAACCAATCCTTCACGCTGGGACGGAGGAGGATGGGATGCCTTTACCTCAGAGCTTGCATCTCAAGGCATAACAATCAACCAAAGCCTGGCCGGCCGCTCGGGATACATTACTGACGGCGGCGGTGTTGCCATGGGTCTGCCCCGAGGTGTACTCGTGGCCCGGTCATCTGAGGATGTGGCAGCAACTCTCAAAGCTGCCCAAAAGCATATAGTCCCTGTCGCTGTGCGCGGCGGCGGGCTTACCACTGAAGGTGAATGCGTATCCTTCGGAGGTCTGCAACTCGATATGCGGGGCATGAGCAATGTCATTCATATCGACAAAAACGATTTAACTGTTCGCACCGAGGCCGGAATATACTGGCACTCTCTAGCCGAAGCCCTGAGACGCCATGGGCTTGATTACATGTCAGCGCCGCTTAATATGACTTCCTCTGTGGGTGGCACACTTGGAGTCGGCGGTATAGACATCAATTCCCCAAAATTCGGTTGCAGCGCAGACCAGGCCATTGCTCTAAAGGTAGTAACCCCTACAGGAGAAATTGTTGAGTGCAGCGAGCAGGAAAATACGGAATTATTTGAGAGAGTTCTGCTTGGCTACGGACAGTTCGGCGTTATCACCGAGGCGATTCTAAAAATCCGGCCTTTCACTCCAATCACCATGCATTATTTCTACTACAGCTCCCTCAGGAGATCTATTGACGACCTCCGATTTTTAGTCGAGGAGGAAGCAGCCGACTACCTTGGCATTCTGACAATGCTTGACCGTGCTATCAATCTGCTTGTTGCATTTGATTCCGACGAGAAAGAGCGGGAGTTTTTCAGTAAGTACAAAAAGCGCATAAGTGGGCATGGCGAAATCGGCTTTGCTCTTCACATGGCCGCGCACTATGCACTTCACCCCTGGAGAGTCAAGGAAGCACTTTATCTTCTTGAACGTAAGAAAAAATTACTTCCGGAGTTAAGCCCGCCCGGTCATATGCAGGAAGGTAAAATAATTGATAGGACCGTAGTCTTTTCACGAGCTGTCTGGAAATTCTGGGGAGGCAAAGAGATGATAATCCCAGACCTGGCGACCAGTTCGGAAAAATTCGCAGAAGCTGTAGAAAGAGGCAATAAGGTCTGCCGGCGTTACTTTCCTCATTACACTCTTTACTGCGTGGGGATAAAACTCTTCGGATCTTTCGAAAACAGACCGCGTTATGAACTTTCCTGCATCCCCCCTGATGCTCAGGATGTCGGCTTCGGCTACGGCTGCGAGTTCGAGCCGATGCTCGGAGACCATAATTACAGCCGTGATCACTTTCAATCTTTTAAAAACGAAATATACGATATCGGTGTTGACATGGGAACAAGCTACTACCGTTTCGGTGGCATGATGAAGGGTTATATAAGGCAAGCTTTTGGCGACACACTTGTGGACAAACACCTGGCAATGAAACAGAAAGCAGACCCTGCAATGATTCTGAACCCGGACGTGATATTTTAATGTTTTCTAAGCAGGATACTAAGCAGAATATTAATGGATATGAAAAGTGTAATGGTTGCGGCCTATGTACGCTGCCGTGTCCCATATGGCAGCAGAGCCATGATACGCTTCTGACATTTGCAGGCCGTGCCCGTGCACTTCAGGGAGGAGCAAAAATAGAGGAGATAAAAAACTCGATTGACGCATGTATTTTATGCGGCTCCTGCGAAGCAGCATGCTCAATGGGTATCCGCACAGTTGATATCACGCTTAAGCTCCGTGCAGAGGTTATTAATGACAATAAAAAAAAGGACTTGCCGCAAAAGCTCAACGTTCAAACCATTAATAATACAAATTTACTATTACCAAGTACAGCCCTGCTGAAAAATGAAAAAATACTAAAACGCACAATCAACCTTCTTAATATCCATCTGCACAAAGACAACAGCTTTGGTCTATTACTAAAGGCATTTGAGACAGGGATTATGCCGGAAGTCAAGATGGCTGAAGGCTTTCTTCGATCACTTATCCGCCTGAGACAAATTGTAATCGCTGATGGACTTTTTAAGCGCTATATAAATGCCCTGATACCAGAACTTCATAGAGATATTATCAGCATTGGTGAAGCCCTGTTAAGACTTCCAGCAATAAAAAGTGCCCTTAGACCTACCGACTTATATATTATCGAAGCCCGCTCCTATAACATAGATTTTAAGCGGTGCATGCCCTTTTATACGGAGATAAGCAGACAGACCGGATGCAGAATGAACCTTGATCTTCAACGCATCGCCATTCCAACAGGGGGTTGTATAAATACAGAAACAGAAAACGAATTTACGCCAAAGAGTACCGGGCAGATACTCTGGATACTTGAAGGCCGGAGCTTCGATCGAATAGTTGTGGAATCAGTGGAGGATATCGGTTTTTTTAAAAAAGCCGTAGAAAATGTTCCGGTTATTCACGTGGCAGAGCTTGCCGGAGAAGACGCACTGTGAACAAACCAGAAAATAAATCAGAAAGCGTAAGAGATGTAGATGTTCTGATCGTAGGAGCAAGCCTTTCAGCAGCGGCAGCTTCAAAGCGTCTGGTAGACGCGGGCTACGAAACAGTTGCTATAGAGCGATACGCACTTCCTCGCAACAAACCATGTAGCGGCATAATATCTCCTCGTGGGCACAGATTTCTGATAGAAAACTTCGGGCCCCTTCCAAGAGAAGTGCTTCATGATCCAACCTCATGCCGCGGCGTTACGTTTCACTTCAGGGGAATGATACAGATGCCCATGGACTTTGATCATGGTTCCACTCCCCACCTAAATCGCAAGAACTCTGACTATTGGGCAATAAAGCAGAGCAAAGTGGAAGTGCACGATAACACCTGTCTCATCGGCCTGGAGGATAAGGGAACGCATGTCGAAATCCTTGCAAGGCGAAATGGAGAGGATATCCGCTACCGGGCACGACTGGTAATAGGCGCTGACGGAACTAATTCACAAGTGGTGCGCAGTCTCTACCCCGGCTACAGAAAAAGCATAAAGTGGTTTATGGTCAAGCAACACCTGCATGAGATAATCGAATGCCCTCTGGACCCTGAGTATTTTCACTTCTGGTTTCATCCGGAGCTTGGTTACTATACATGGAGCCACGAGCGAAACGGTCGGCAAATCGTAGGTGTTGGATACGACGCTGAAGAAAAAAAACTCTCCAGGCGTCACCGGATGACAATCGAGTATCTGGAAAAACACTATGGTGTGAAGCTAAAGCCCACCGAGGAACGTGAGGGCGTGGTAAATAATTTTGGCTTATCTCTCATCAACCGATACGTCTTTGGCAAAAGAAATGTAATCGTCACAGGCCAGGCCGCAGGTTTTTTAAACATGATAGCCGAAGGCATGAGCTGTGCGCTTCACTCAGGAGCAATAGCCGGAGAGGCAGCTGTAGAATCGATGCGTAGAAACTCGGATTTGCAGTCTGTCTACCGAGAAACGATATCCTCCGAGGTGCGCCGCTGTTCGGATCAGTGGAACCCGATAAAAATACTTTTCGACCGTCCGCATGAGGCAGACTTTCGGAAGACTCTATCCAAACTTCCGGGTAGGGATAAACGGAAGGTTATTGTTGAAATACTCAAATTTCTCTATCCCTGGGGTCAATATAACTGGGGCCGCCAGATACTCATGCAAGCCGTGCTCAGGGAACTCCGGGGCAACTACTCCCCATCACGCTGGCTTTAAGGGCTCGCCCTAAAACATCAGATCGGTCAGGGGCAGACCCCGTCTACACGCGCTTTCTACTCAGCAATTATGGATGAATATTTTTCACAGTCATCCCATAAGCTCGCAAAACCTGCCTAACACGCCTTAATTCCTAGCGAATTTTCTCCAATTTTCAATCAGTGAGTTTCTTGTTTTTAAGCTAACGCGCTCCCTGTAGG
>CAYWZR010000044.1:0-12783 GCA_964462885.1 uncultured Nitrospirota bacterium | reverse complement strand
GCACCCTGCGACATAGTCTCGGAACTGTTACTTAACTCCTGACTGTTAGTAACAACATGGCCAGTTGCAGTTCTTACATGGCCTACCACATTATTAAGATTTTTAACCATATGGTTGATGCCTAAAATAGTCTGGCCAATATCATCTTCAGTTTTTGTCGTGCCTTTCACAGTAAGGTCTCCTGCGGCAACGTTATCGAGCAATTTCCTGACATTTCTTACTGGTGTTACAGCAAGCTTTTTCATGAGAGTAAACAGTATAAGAACGAGAGCTGACAGGATAATAGTTCCAAGTATCACTGTTCTGTTTAAAGTAGAAGCTACTACAGCCTGCATAGGAGCCAGATCTGCCATGATTTCGAAAGCGCCATGCTGTTCCCCTTCAGACCAGCCTTCCATTTTTATTCCAAGAATATCATAGCCCTTGCCTTCCGGATAATCCTTTTCCGTACCATGACATATCAGACATTCCTTTAGTAGAACAATAGCTCTCATATACCTGAGTGAATTTATATCCTCGTCTACCACCCAATATTCTTCCAGGTTCGATGCTGCCATCTTCTTAAACATTTCCCTTTCAATGGGAATCGCCTCATTATCTTTGTTCCTGGCCTGGATTCTTGTAACTCTGAATTTGTAGCCACTTTTTTCGGCATTTGTCTGACCAACAGTCCATCCTGCCACAATAGGTATTATTTTGTAGTAGGGAGTGTTCCTCACTCTTTTTATTATTTCTTCGGAAGTTTCAGCTCCAACCAGTTTCTGTTTTACATCTTTAAGCAACCTTTCTTCATCAAATACATTGAGTTTTCTTTGTTCTGAGATATAGTTTCTTGCATTTTCAGCCTGAATGGTGATAGCTCTTGATTTTGAGATCAAGGCATTTATGGCATTTTCCTCGATCTGCTTTTTGATGAAGATAAAATTTACAACATAGCTTAGTACGAAGCTAATCACCACAACAATGATAATCTTTGTTCCGAAATTCACCTTTCTTAAAATGCTATTAGAATATTTAGAATTATTAGAACCGTTTTTCATGATGATTAATGCTCCTTTTCCACTCTGCGTTAATTGTTTCAATATATAGTCAAACCACAAAGGCATATTACTGAATCTTGCTTGCGGTACCTATTTGAAAAACAGGTGTCTATGGCTTGCGTAAAAAGCATGCTATAGACGTAGCTAGCGTGGTCTCAGCCGGAGATTTATGCAACGATTAGGTTTAAGTATCGGTAGGATGAAATAAAAATTAAGAGGCTGTTTCTAAGTGGACTCTAACAATGCGGCAAACAAGCTGAATTACTAAATTATGCAGTACTATTTTCTAAGTTTTACACTCTCGACTTCTGAAAATGAGCGAACCTGGTTCCGCCCGGAATGTTTGGCATAGTAAAGCGCCTGGTCAGCGTTTTCTATGATATGATCTTTTTCCCGAGCGTCATCCGGAAAGGTTGCTATTCCAATACTCAATGTTACCTTCAGGTCTCCCCATTCAGTTTTAAAGGTCTCGGCCTCTATTGCTTTACGGAGCCTTTCAGCCATCTTGCGAGCGCCCTTCTGGTCGGTTTTTATAAGAATAGCAGCGAACTCTTCGCCGCCGTAGCGGGCAGGGATGTCAACAGACCGCAACGTACGCCTGATAATCCTGGCTACTCCCTTAAGCACCACATCACCGGCTGGATGGCCGTAAGTGTCGTTCACCTTCTTGAAAAAATCGATATCCATAATTAGAAATGACAAAACATCTGGAAAACGACTTATACGTTCGAACTGTCTGGTAAGACGATCTTGAAAATGCTGGCGATTAAAAAGGCCTGTTAATCCATCTGTAATAGCCATTCGTTCGATCTTTTCGTGAAGCTCTGCATTTGCAATTGATGTCGCCGCATGTGATGCTAGCATCTTCAGCATCTCTGTGATTTTCGCATTAAAGACATGTGGTTGCCGCGATCCCAGAACGAAAATACCCATGCACTTACCTTCAAAGAGAAGGGGTAATCCTATAAAACTTCTCAACCCCGGTACGGAAAAAGGCAGTACGTCCACTGGTCTGGCTTTAAGATCCGAGATCAGGTAAGGCTGTCCATGTTCACTTATCCAGCCAAGAATAGAATCTTTTCCCGAGAATACCTTGCGCTTTTTTATATCTATCCCTCGAATAGCCATCATCTCGTATTTTCCACGTTTTTTAATTAAAAGGGCGCATAGATCAGCAGCGACAATCCGGCTGCTGGCCTCTACAAGCATGTGAGGAACTTCACTGAGTTTTATATTTCCAAGAATATTGCTGCTTATGTCGTAGAGCGCCTTAAATGCATGAGCGGTTTCGCCTATTTCCTTGTATGCCTTGGCTTTTCGTAAGTACCCGGTTATCTGGCGTGCCACCAGCGTGAGAACACTCATGTCCCTGTCAGAGAAAGCGTTTTCTTCTAGACTGTCCACAGCCAATATACCCAGAACAACATTTCCGTCCATTACCGGTATGCCCAGAAAAGAACCAATAGATACTTTATTTTTGTAATACACCGGTTTGAGGCGTTCTGTAGATATGTTATTAATACGCACTGTACGTTTCTCACTGGCGATAAGACCTAAATATCCCGTACCTGGTTGAATGGGTTCATGGGACAATTCAGGGGTATCGCTTATGTGGCTTTTAAGTAAAATTCCATCGCTTGATACCGAGAAATATACTGCTGTATTGCAGGATATAGCATTTTTTACGAAAAAAATGATTTCGTCCAGGTTTCGTTTGACTTCAGTGACAGAATTAATAAATTCGGTAAAGCGGTCTTTTTCTAAAAAAGGGCGGTGATCGATCTCGTTCAGAGAATCAATAGCGCTGATATCCGATCGAATATCTCTTACCACACGCTCCAGTTCGTCTATTTTATTCACTTGTCGATATGAAAGCCATGCAATAGGAAGGCACGAGGCAGTTATCGCTGCAAAATAGGCTGCGCCCTGCAAAAGTCCATCTGTATTTGAAAGGGCTGCCAGGAGAATCGCAGTATATAGTAAAAGTAACAAGGCTGGAGCAGTTCCAAGTACGAGTGAAAAAACTGTGGCTGTTGGAAAAAAGGCGAGAGCTACTTCTCGAGTATCTGTGGCATTTGTAAGAGCGGATATGAAGGATATAAGACAGATGAATAGGCTGAAGGCTTGATTATTACGTTTTTCCTGCTTAAATCGGTAAAATCCAAACCCTATACAAACAGCCAGTGGTAGAACTATATAGGTGGTAGCGCTCGGGAGAAACGAGACGGAATAAAAAATTAATGAGACTGCAAGTAGAGCTGTGTCTCTTGAAGAAAAAGCCCACGTATGGAACGGCTTAAAATATTCCCATCCCTTTTTTATCCAACTCCTCGAGGAGAAACTTATCATATAGAACGTTCCATTCGGTCGTTCCTTCCGGAATCTTCCTTGAATAAGATTGGAGCTTCAGGCGAACCTTAACATCTATATCATCTTCCAACTTAAGTGTTTTTTCAATAGTCTGCCTTATAGACTTACGTATTGTTGCCTCAGAGCCTGTTGGTTTAATAAGGTGTCTTTCCTTGAGCCCGGAATAGATGATATGTGAAAGGTGGCTTATCTTATCATCACTAAGTCTCAAAGTATGAGATTCCTTTCCCTTATTAATTTTTTCTTTGTAAGGTCAAAAAGAGATCTATAATCCAATTGATCTCTATCGATACTAGCTTCGTACTGCTTAAGTATCTGCCGAACTTCATCGTTTAACCTGTCTTCAACCATAAGCTCATGTACCATTATTTCCTGTGTGGCTTTCATTGCGGTACTTTTGTCTGTCAGCAGGGTGGCCAGTTCTCGCTTCAAAAGCGTATCGATAATATCCTCAACAATTACTGGAATCCATGGCTTGGGGATTCTCATTGATCGTTAATCGAGTATCGGCAGCAGAGCGATGTTACGCGCTTGTTTGATCGAAACACAGATCCCGCGCTGGTGTTTAGCGCATGTTCCGGTCAGGCGCCGCGGCATTATCTTGCCACGATCCGTGGTGTAATATTTTAAACGACGGATGTCTTTGTAATCTATATATATAATCTTATCTGCACATAAACGGCAGAACTTTCTTCTGTGAAAACGTTTTGGTCTTTGGTAAGCCATTTTACTCCTTCCGTTAAATTATTTATAAATTAAAACTAATTATATTCTGTTGCTAAAACGGGACATTATTGTCAGTGATCTCACTTGGCGCGGCTTCGCCTCCATAGGATTGATCAGGCCTGTCTGCAACATCTGTAGCATCGACCACAGTCTGACTTTTCTTTGGCATAAAACGAACAACTTCGGCAACAACCTCAACCTTTGATCGCTTTTGACCAGTCTCTTTATCCTCCCACCTGCGCTGCTGCAGCCGTCCGTCTATTAGCACAGCGCTTCCTTTGCTCAGGTATTGGCTGGAAGTCTCGGCCTGCCTGCCAAAAACCACGATATCAAAATACGAAACCTCTTCTTTCTGCTCGTCCCCGGTCTTGTATTTTCGGTTAAGAGCCAGAGAGAAATTGGCAATAGGTGTTCCTTGCGGGGAGTATCGAACTTCAGGGTCTCTGGTCAAATTGCCTATAAGTATGACTTTATTATACATAATTATTCCTCCACAGGAGGGGCGTCAGTTGGCTCTGATTCCGGAGCAGCTTCTGATGGTTCTGATGTTTTTTCCGGTTCCGGTTCTAAGGATCCAGGCTCTGACGATTCGGACTCTGACGGATTTTCTGCTTCTGCCGTTTTTGCCTCAGCCTCAGCCGCTTCTGCTTCAGCCTTTCTGGCTTCTGCTGCTGCCTTGTCAGCTTCATCCTTGGCTGCTTTTTTCTGATAAGCCTCAATCTGGTGTTTATCGAGCCTGAGAGTCATGTACTTAAGAACATTTTCCATTACATTAAAATTTTTCTCGATAGCGGCTACTACGCTTGGAAGCGCTGAAAAGAAAAATAGCATGTACCGGCCCTTCGGCTGTTTTCTGATTGAGTAGGCAAGGTTCAGCAAACCCCAGTTCTCCTCCTTGATTATGGTGCCTTCATGTTGAGTTATGATGGATTTAATCCGGTCTGAAGCTGTTCTGACTTCTTCTTCGTTCTGAGTGGAATTCAGGATAAAAATGACTTCGTAATGATTGGTGGACACTGTTGTATACGCCTCCTTATGGGTTTTAGCCCGCACTTAAGGCAGGCAAGGAGTAAACCTGATAGCTAGGTAAACCAGTGTTTTATAGCATACTGCCTGATTAATTGCAAATATTATCATCCTAATCTATCCTTAACATGCTATATTACCCGACTATATAAACATTACTGTTAACCAGTTGATTAATGTCAAAAATGTCAAATAGAACCAGCAATAAAATTGGGATCTCATCCATACAGACAATACCCTCACTTCTTTACGAAGTGCTCGGCAATGATGCTATTTCCGAAAAAAAAGTGGTTCTACAGCTTTGTGTGGACGGAAAGCTTACTCACAAACTAACCGGCAGAGATATAATCAAAAAAGCAGAATCTGTCTCCGCCTTTCTTCAAAACCTCGGTATATCCCCGGGCAATAAAGTCATCCTTACCGGTCCGAGTCATCCGGATTGGTGTATCTCTTACCTTGGAATATTGGCAACAGGTGCGATAGCTGTGCCGCTGGATCCGGAATTGCCTCCTGCCGCAATGACTGCGATATTCGAAGATTGTGAGCCATCTGCTGTGATTCATGCCCCAGCAATGGAGGGTGTCATCCGTCAGGCCGATCAAGAGAGTTGTTTTCCAAAAATTGCTATGAACGAACCTGCGTTGTGGTCGGCAGAAAGCTTAGAATCTGTAAAAATGGACGTAACGGCAAAAGACAGAAACAATACAGCTTCCATAATATACACCTCCGGCACTACCGGCAGACCCAAGGGAGTCATACTGACCCATGCAAACTTCTGCGCCAATGCAGAAAGCATAATCTCCATGGGAATGGTTGGTTCCACAGACCACTTGCTCAGCATACTTCCACTTCATCATGTTTATCCTTTTATGGTCACATTTCTGGCACCTCTTGTTGCCGGAGCATCAGTGACATTTCTTCAGTCTCTTAAGGGGCCGGAGATACTTGAGACCATGCGTCTGGCCGGAGTAACCATACTTCCGGGCGTACCCAGGCTGTTCGGGCTTATGTACCAGGCGATGGAAAACGCTATAGAATCAAAGCCCGCCCCTGTGCGCAGGCTCCTGCACTCCTTTGCCGCAGCGTCTCTTTTTATACGTGATCATTTAAGCCTGAATGCCGGACGATTGGTATTTGCCTCTGCGCACCGGAAATTCGGTCGTAAGTTCAGGTTCTTCGTATCTGGAGGAGCCAAGCTGCCTCCCGAGGTTTCGTCAGGCATGGAATCACTGGGTTTTACAATATTTGAAGGTTATGGCTTAACAGAAACCTCACCCGTGGCCGCTTTTAACAGGCCGGGATTATCGAAGCGTGGATCGGTTGGCTGCGCAGTGCCCGGTGTGGAATTAAAAATAGAATCTGCGGGTTCCGGCAATACGGGCGAGGTTTTAATTAGCGGACCCAACGTTATGAAAGGTTACTATCGAATGCCTGGTGAGACGGCAAAGGCCATAAGGGGCGGCTGGCTGCATACAGGTGATATTGGCTTTATCGACAGCGATGGGTATCTGCATATAACCGGACGAAGCAAGGAAATCATTGTTTTATCGTCTGGAAAAAACGTCTACCCAGAGGATGTTGAAGAACGATTTCTCCGCGAGCCATCCATAGGCGAGATATGTATCTTTGGCGCACAAAACCGGAGTTCGGGCCAGATAGAGGCAGTTGAGGCCTTGATTGTTCCAGATGAGAAATGGATAACAGAGATGTTTCCAAGAGATGAAAGCACACCCGCAAAAATATATGAAATGCTACGCAAAGTTGTGGCTCGGGTCTCCGATGAACTACCGCCGTACCAGCGGCCAAGAGGATTTAAGGTTTTCCGTGAATCCTTGCCAAGAACTTCTCTTGGTAAACTTCGTCGTTTTAAAATTGCTGAACTTCTAAAAAACATTCAACGGCCTGAACAACAGCCCGCACTGTCCTCCAGTGACATGGAACTTCTAGACAGCAAAGTCGGCAGAATGGTTACAGAGCTTCTTATCAGCCGCATGGCTGATCCAAGCGCTGTCATTCTGCCAAACCATGACCTAGAGCTGGACCTTGGCCTTGACTCACTGGGCAGGGTTGAACTACTTGGCGCACTGAATATATCAGACAATACGTCAAAAAACATATCAGAAAGCGATATTCGGACAGTAAAACAACTTATCAGTGCTATATCCAGGTCCACTGTCGGGGCAAAAGATGAAAAAGACACTGGTATATCAACTGGATGGGACGAGATACTCTCACGACCTCCAGAAGATGAAGATATCCGGAGAATGACAACCTGCAATAAAAAACATTCTTTTTCAGAAGTTGTTTCTGAAGTTACTTCTAAACCTGTTTCTGAAACTATTTCTAAAACTATTTCTGAAACTATTTCTGAAGATATTTCTGAAACTTTATCGCGTTTGGCCCGCAATATTTTCAGGGGGGCTTTTCGATTATTTTTTGACTTTCACGTGATCGGTTCCGAAAACATTCCCTCCTCCGGCCCGGCCATTATCGCTTCTAATCATGAAAGTTATCTGGACGGATTTGCTGTAGGAGCTGCTGTTGATAAACATATCTTAGAACAGCTATACACCGTGGGGCTAGAAGAGTTCTTCCGGGGAGTTCTCTCCTCACCTCTGAGTATTGCAGCCCACGTGATACCTATTGATGCGGAGCGATACCTGGAACGAGCCATGCGTATGTCGGCACATGTTTTAAAAGAGGGAAATGTTCTGAGCATCTTCCCAGAAGGTGCAAGAAGCTATGACGGCGAGCTTATGGAGTTTAAAAAAGGTGTTGGTATCCTCGCTGTGGAGCTTAATGTGCCCATAGTTCCGTGCAGGATAGAAGGAACCTTTGAGGCATGGTCACGACATATGCGGTTTCCCGGATTCCGGCGATCCATTACAGTAAAATTTGCCCCACCATTTCTTCCTTCCGAAGTTCTTGGCAGAGTAAAAGGCATTTCCAAACCCGAGGCTTATGACTTTGTGGTCAAGCATTTAAGAAACGAAATCCGGCATATGTGATAAATCTGAAAACAGAGGAATAAAAAAACAAACAAAAACGGCCTGAATCGTTAATGTGATTCAAGCCGTTTAAGCTTTTCAGTCTTTTTTCTTAGAACTTTCAGGATTTATTTTTCAGATTTTTTTCAGAACTATCCAAGCATCTCGTTTAAGTCCTCTTTCGCATTGCCGGTTAGTTTCAGGTTAAAGGTTTCCTGTAATACCTTTAGTACACCAGGTGTTACAAACTCAGGAGGTTTAGGTCCTAGATAGATGTTTTTTACGCCAAGGCTAAAGAGGCCAAGGAGTATTGCCACAGCCTTCTGCTCAAACCAGGAAAGAACTATGCTTAATGGCAATTCATTAACAGAACATTTAAAGGCATCTGCAAGAGCCAGAGCGATTTTAACTGCTGAAATTGAATTATTACACTGCCCCAAATCTATATAGCGCGGAATTCCGTCTATATCTCCAAAATCTATATCGTTAAATCTGAATTTACCGCAAGATGTTGTAAGTATTACACAATCTTTAGGAACAAGTTCCGCCAGTTCTCTAAAGTATTCACCTCCGTCACCAGGAGCATCACATCCAGCTATGACGAAGAATCTTTTTATTTTCCCAGCCTTCACTGCCTCTATTATCTGAGGCGCAAGTTTTAAGACGTTTTCATGATGAAAACCGGTTGTTAGTGTTTTGTCTGACTCAACATTAGCCTCAGGCAGAGAGAGAGCTTTTGCAATAAGGGGGGTAAAGTCATTATTTTCAATCTTTATGCTTTCTTCAACACCGGTTACATCATAAGTGAACATCTTTTGGCCATAAGTGCCTTTAACCGGCATCACACAGTTGGTTGTTACCAAAACTGCTCCCGGAAAACTATCAAAAATCCTTCTCTGGTCATACCATGCCTTGCCTACATTACCTTTAAGGTGGGCATGTTTTTTTAGTTGAGGATAACCATGAGCCGGCAGCATTTCAGAGTGTGTATAAATATTAATGCCCTTACCCTCGGTCTGCTTAAGCAATTCTTCAAGAGCATAAAGGTTATGACCGGTCACAAGAATGCATTTCCCTTCAATTTTGTCTTCAGTTACGGTTGCAGGCTCTGGAATACCAAGCTTGTCAGTGTGCGCCTTATCAAGAAGAGCCATTGCTTTGTTGGTTGCTTCGCCGACCTTAAGCGCCATTTTGATGTTGTCATTAAGGTTAAAATTAACGTTTGTAAGTGTTGTGTAAAGAGCCTCAGCAGTGATTGCGTCAACCTCCGGATCCGTAGCTCCAAGTCCACGTGCGTGGTGTGAATAGGCAGAAACACCTTTTAAACCAAATATCATAATGTCCTGAAGACTTGCTATATCTTCATTCTTTCCGCATATACCTACATGCTTATTACAACCGCCCTCCATGGATTGTTCACATTGATAACAAAACATAAGCAATTACAACCTCCTTGAATTAAATTCAGTTAAATTTTTGATGTATCTATTCAACCATTCTTCAGCAGGAAATAATATGATTTTTATCATAACCGGTTTTTGTTGCAAAAAGCTCTATTTTCTCTTTAATATCAATTATAAAATTAAACCTTCATAAGCTGCCTTATCAGTTCATATGCTACCACTGAAACAGCATTCGAGAGGTTTAATGAACGCATAGGACCAGTCATAGGTATCAAAATTGTAGAATCTGCATATTTTTTTAAAACATCATCTGGAAGCCCGCTGGTCTCACTTCCGAAAACAAGAAAATCACCTTCAAGGTAATTTAATTCAGTATAAAGACGTTTGGTTTTCTTGGTTGCATATAAAAACCTCCCGTTGGGGTGTTGTTTATGAAGCTCATCAAGTGAGTCATGATAGTAAAGATCAAGATATTTCCAGTAATCCAGACCAGCCCGTTTAAGTGACCTTTCGTCAGTACTAAAGCCAAGTTTCCCGACAAGATGAAGAGTTGCACCCACCCCTACAGCCAGCCTGGCGATACTACCGGTGTTTGGTGGTATTTTAGGCTCGACAAGGACTATATGAAACTTCGGCATTAAAAAATTGTCTGATTTCATTAGGTTATTGGAACAGCACGCGGTTTTACTCGCCTATCTGACACTATTCAACAAATAAATTACCATCTTTAAGTATCAGTAAATGATCAGAAATTCTATTCATAAATGCTTTATCATGTGTCGCCATAACAATAATAGAATGATTTTTTTTCTTGAGTTTAAATAGAACTTTCTCGATGATATCCTTACTTTTATGATCTACATACGCTGTTGATTCATCTAAAAAAACCACCTGTGGCTCTATAACCAGCATTCGTGCAATTCCCAATCTTTGTTTTTCACCATTAGAGAGAGAATGTGCATTTTGATTTTTTTTATGACTAAGATTAACCAGATCCAGAGCCGTATTTACCTTGTTATGAATATCCGATCTATCAATATTCCGTATTTTCAATCCATAGGCAATATTTGAATATACGTTGGAATTAAAAATACCTACTTCTGGTAACACAAGAGTTATTTTTCGCCTCAGATCAATATTTAAAGAGACGGCAGCTTTATCGTTCGATGTGTAAACTATTGTTCCACTATCACAAGATTCAAGTAGCGCACATATCCTTAGAAGTGTTGATTTTCCACTGCCGTTTTCTCCCATTAAGGCATAAATACCGCTTTTATCAAACGAAAATGAGCAATCCTTTAATACAGAATTTCCATTGTAACTTTTTCTTATCTTTGACAAATTAAAACACAAGCTCATGAGACTTTTTTATTGATCCTTTTCCTTGTATTATATGGAGTAGAATGTTAACAAGCAATGATATTGTCAACAAAATTATACCTAATGCTATAGCAAGTTCAAAATTACCTTTATCTGCTTCAAGAGCAATCGTTGTTGTCATAACCCTTGTGTATCCAGCAATATTACCTCCAACAATCAGAACAGCACCTACTTCAGCTATCACCCGGCCAAATGCTGCAATTATCCCAGAGACTATACCAAATCGAGCCTCTTTAATAACCGTAATAATTGTCTGAAATTGCTTTGCACCAAGGGTTTGAGATGCCTTAATGATAATACTATCTACATTAACAATCGCTGTATGACTTAAGAATATAATGATTGGCAGTGCAAGCATCAACTGCGCTATTATCATTGCTGTTGGTGTATAAAGAAGGTTCATAAAACCAAGCAGTCCACTTCTTGACAAGAGAAGATAAAGAGAAAGTCCTACAACAACAGGTGGAAGCCCTACAAGTACATTAAAAATAATAATGATAAGACTTTTTCCAGGAACCTTTTTAAGAGCTAAAGCAGAACCAATCGGCACACCCAATACAGTGGCGCCCAAGATAGCGAACCCAGATACTTTCAAGGATATTGATATGATGTTTAATAGTACAGGATTAAGGTTATATATTAAATGAAACGCTTGTTTAAAACTCTCAATAATTGCAGTAAATGGTTCAGACATAATAGAGTTATGTTTAGATTCAATTGGCTTCGATACTGAAATACCCGCGTTAGGATAAAAAAGGTGATTACCATATTTATCTTTAAATGATGAAATTGTACTTTGTCCATCCTTTGATATAATCCAATCCACTAACTTCATCGCATCTTTGTATTTTACATGTTTATGTTTCTTATTGTTTACAACCATTATTCCATATTGATTAAATAGTATAGGGTCGCCCTGAAATACTATCTTCATATCAAGTTCATCTTGTAAGGAATACCATGTAGCTCTGTCAGTAATTGTATATGCACGTTTCTCATTTGTAATTCTTAAAGTTTTTGCCATCCCCTGCCCTGCTTCCAGGTACCAATCCCGATCTTTTGTAAAAAGGTCTATATTAGCTTTTTTCCATATAGATTTTTCTTTAATATGAGTACCTGATTTATCTCCTCTTGATACAAAAAGATAGCGACCTTCTGAAATCCATTTAAATACATCAACTGCTGCTTTAAAATCCTTTATTTTAATAGTCTCTTCTGAAGGACCGACGATGACAAAATCATTATACATAATGTCGTGTCGATTCAAAAAAAATCCTTGCTCAACAGCCTTTAGTTCTTGTTCTTTTGCATGAACAATGAGTACATCTGCATCACCTCTTTTTCCTATCTCAATCGCCGCACCTGTTCCCACAGCTATAACGTCTACTTTTATTCCTGTTTTATTTTCAAAAACAGGTAAAATAAATTCAAATAACCCGGAATTTTGTGTACTGGTAGTAGACGCACAACGAATCCTCACCTCTGCGTATGCATGTGATGAAGTTAAAATAATGGAAATAGTAGAAGTAATTAGAAAAAATATAACTACTATAAATAATATTAATTTTTTATTTACTTTATTTATAGTATTTACTCGATTAATTCTAAACATTATTTGACATACTATAAGTTATAGCCTGTCTCGCCGTGAATTGTTTCGTCGAGCCCGGCTGTTTCATCATCTGCTGAAACCCTGAAACCGATTAATAGATCTATGACCTTTACCAGTATTAAGGTTCCTACAAAAACATAGGCAGCAACAGCTACTACTGAAATAAGCTGGACAAAAAACTGATGGTAGTTCCCTGACAACAGCCCTGTTCCTCCAACTGTGGCAAAAATTCCAGTTGC
>CAYWZR010000043.1:0-12985 GCA_964462885.1 uncultured Nitrospirota bacterium | reverse complement strand
CATATTTTCCGGCATACTTTTTGGTATAAGACAGAGGCAGGTCGTCCTGCCCAAGATGAACACCGTCGGCTCCGGCGGCAAGAGCAATATCAGCCCTGTCGTTAACAATAAACAGGGCACCATATTTACGGCATAAATTCTTGATTTCGCAAGCCGTCTCGTAATACTGGCGGGGCGACATTTTCTTGTCTCGAAGCTGAATTATTTTTACTCCACTCTTAAGCAGAGCTTCGGCTGTCTCGACATGCGACATGCCGGATAACCGGACATCTGTAAGAACGTAGAGGTCTTTTAGAAGAGGCGTAGAAGCCATGTAAATTCAGGATTGTTCGTTAAAGCGTTCGATAAAATCAACCCCGAACCGACCGGATTGAAACAGGGATGAATCCATAACCCGTTTATGAAAAGGTATGGTTGTACGAATTCCCTCGATTGTAAACTCGGAAAGAGCGCGGCGCATGCGTGCAATAGCCTCTTTTCTGTCGGCTCCGTGAACGATCAGCTTGGCAATCATCGAATCATAATAGGGTGGAACTGTCCATCCGGTGTAAGCTGCGGTATCAACACGTACACCAGGGCCTCCAGGCGGAATTATAGAGGTAATAAGGCCGGGAGAAGGTATGAATTTATCCGGGTCTTCTGCGTTAATTCTACATTCTATGCTATGTCCTGATAATTGTATAGCGTTCTGTTTCCAGCTTAAAGGTAGGCCTGCCGCAAGCTGGATCTGTTCCTTGATAATATCAATGCCGGTAACCATCTCTGTTACTGGATGCTCAACTTGTACCCTTGTGTTCATTTCCATAAAATAAATATTGTTGTCATTATCCACGATAAACTCAACAGTGCCTACATTTGTATAATCAAAAGCTTTCGCCGATTTTATAGCCAGGCTGCCGATTTTTTTTCTGAATCTATCATTTAAAACAGGAGATGGAGATTCCTCGATCAGCTTCTGATGACGACGTTGTACTGAGCAGTCGCGTTCTCCGAGGTGAATAACGTTTCTTTTGGTATCCGCCATTATCTGTACCTCAACGTGGCGCATCTGAGTGATAAATTTCTCTATGTATACGTCGCCGTTTCCAAATGCTGCAAGTGCTTCGCTTTGGGCCATATGGTAGGAATGCTTAAGGTCTTCGTACCGTTCAACCACCCGCATTCCTCTTCCCCCTCCACCGGCAGATGCCTTAACAATAACCGGCAGGCCAATCTTTTTGATCAGAGCCATAATGGCTTTTTCATCAGAAATAGGCCCGTCGCTTCCGGGCACGATAGGCACTCCGACACTTTTGATTATCTGCCTTGCTCTCGACTTATCTCCTGCGCTCCTGATATTTTCGGCACTCGGACCAATGAAATTTATCCCTGATGTTTTACATACATCTGCAAATTGCGGGTTTTCGGACAGAAATCCATATCCGGGGTGAATAGCTTCGCTATCTGTAATTTCAGCGGCACTTATTATTGCCGGTATATTAAGGTAGCTTTCTGAAACAGGTGCCGGACCTATACAGACAGATTCATCAGCAAGACGAACGTGCAACGCCGATCGCTCCACATCGGAGTGTATGGCCACTGTGCTTATACCAAGCTCGTGGCAGGCTCTAATTATACGCACCGCTATTTCACCGCGGTTGGCGATAAGAATTTTACTGAACATTGTTAATTATTAGTCACTTGGGATCTATAAGGAAGAGAGGCTGGCCGTATTCAACCGACTGGCCGTTTTGAGCAAGAACACTTACTATGGTTCCATTTGCATCTGATTCAATTTCGTTCATCAACTTCATTGCTTCAATGATGCAAAGTACCTGCCCCTTGGTAACCTCTGTGCCCACTTCAACAAACGGCAGGGCGTCAGGGGAAGGCGAGCTGTAAAAACTGCCTACGATTGGTGAGTTTACCTTGACGTAAGAATCTTCGTTAGAGGGCTTGGCAGAACCGACCGCTTCTGCTGTCTCATCGCCTTCGGACAGCACTGAGGATTTGGCTATTTCAATAGGCTCAGTTTTACCGGCAGCCGGTTGAGGGCCTCGCTTGATTCTGATTCTTTTCCCCTCGCTTTCAATATCGATTTCGGTGACATCCGTCTCGTGCATAAGATCAATCAATTCTTTAAGTTCGTTTTTATCCATAATTTTTTATTTTTTGTAACTACTCAACTCTTTTTGGTCTCTCCTTTTGGAAAAGAGGGACTAAAGAAAGAGGGATTTTAATAATTATTTTAATTATAATTACTTTTTAAATATTAAAAATATAAGTTCTTTAAATCCCCTCTACCTCAGTGTATAATTTCCAGGTCTTTGGGCAGCCTGGTCAAAACCTTAGAGCCTTTAGATGTGACCAGAACCATATCCTCAATCCGAATTCCACCCAGCTCTGGAACATAGATCCCGGGCTCGATGGTAAAGACCATACCCTCCTTTGCCGTATCATCGCCGCGTGTGGATACACGAGGCAGTTCATGTATATCAAGACCCACCCCATGACCTGTACCGTGGCCGAAAAAGTCTCGATAGCCTTCAGAACCGATCAGGTCTCTTGCGCTTTTGTCCACATATTTTAAAGACACATTGTCTTTTACCGACTTTATTGCGGAAATCTGAGCTTTGAGGACTATATCATACAGTTTGCGTTTTTCTCCAGTTGCATCACCTAGAATGAATGTGCGAGTCATGTCAGAGCAGTACCCGTTATACTCAGCACCCCAATCTACAACTACGAGATCGCCTCTTCTTAGCTTTCTTGAAGTGCAACTCGCATGTGGAAGAGCCGAGCGTTTTCCAGAGGCAACTATCACGTCAAACGGGAGCTTGCCTGATCCACCTCTCTTTATGGCGCATTCCAGGGCTGCTGCAATATCTAGTTCTGTCACAGATGCAGATGGTCTGATCATCGGTTTTATCTCGAGAAAAGCGGTTTCCGCGATTTTGATCGCCTTTCGTATAGCTTTTATCTCGGTCTCGCTTTTGATCTGCCGGAGTTTTTCGATCACTGACCCAACAGGCTTCAGGTTAAGTCCGCGACGTTTTCTGATAGTGTTGTAAAGTTCAGCGCTCATATGGGTCGCCTCAAAACCGAGGCGTGTTACTCCATACTTATTTGCCAGTGCAGAGATCACCTCTGTTGCTGGTTTGGATTCTATTTTTACAGGAATATGCCGCACTTCTTGCCCGGCTTGTGTCTCATATCGCCCGTCCGTAACAAAAACGGACCTCCTCCGGGCGAGAAACAGAAATGCGTTAGAACCGGTAAAGCCGCTTAAATAACGCACATTCGAAAGACCTGTTATTACTACGGCATCCAGGTCAGGGGCAAGAACATGTTTTCTTACTTTTTTTAACCTTTCTTTCATGTAAAGTAGAGTCATATCAATTTATAACAAATATTCACAAGGCTGGTCGTATGATTTTGCTTTTTTCCTTTGACAACATAATCAGCAATTTCAGATCATCTATTTTTTGCAGAATCAACCTGCTACCTGGACTTTTTAATAGTAACGCTTCGTAAACCTTCATTGCCTCGTCATAAAGACCTTGCGAAATATATACGTTAGCCATACTCTCGGTAGTAATTTCTACTACCGGAATTTCATCCGGCTCTTGCATATGAATATCATCAGGTCTTCTTGTTTCCGGTTTTTTAAATCTTTTTTTCTTCTTTTTCTTTTTCTTCCTCTTCACTGCCGGTTCCTCAGCGTTTTCATTTTTGTTATCCTGTCGAAAACAGATCTGGCAACAGCATCTTTAGGCATAATCGGCAAAGAATCCACCTCTCCAGAAGGATCTATTAATGACACCACGTTTGTGTCGACTTCAAAGCCGGCACCAGCAGCAGTCACATCATTAAATACCATCAGGTCGCAATTCTTCAGCCTCAACTTCTCCAGTGCCCGGTCAGTGCGAGGTCCGGTCTCGGCTGAAAATCCGACCAGAAAGGGCCTCTTTTCCATCTTTCCAAGCTCCATGAGAATATCTGGGGTTGAAACTAGTTCAAGTGGCTCAGGCTCGTTGCTTTTCGGAGTTTTTAAAGAAAGCCTGGTGCGCGGAGCGTAATCAGATACCGCAGCAGCCAAAACAGCAATCGTAGTCTTTTTATACACCTCTTCCATTACGGCATGGTGCATCTGTCCGGCTGTCTCTACCCTCACACACTTTATTGCCTTCGGGATGTAAGTAGCATCACTTGTGGAACCTGTAATAATGGTAACATCCGCGCCTCTATTAAAAGCCTCACGTGCAAGTGCAACTCCCATTTTGCCCGAGGATCGGTTTGAAATAAAACGAACAGGATCCAGTGCCTCTCTGGTAGGACCTGATGTCACAAGAACATTTTCATTCCGCATGTCGTGATCTCTAAAGGCTCTGTCAGTATAAGAAATAATTTCATCTAAGTTCGCCAGGCGCCCCACACCCTCTTCACCGCATGCCAAGTCTCCTGTTTCAGGGGAAATAAACGTAAATCCGTGGCGGTCAAGGCGGTCAATCTGCTCCTGAACTACCGGGTTACCAAACATACGGTGGTTCATTGCAGGTGCGAAAATGGTTTTTTTAGCGTTTGCGGCTATTAAAAGCGTACTTAGAAGATCATCGCCCAGCCCAGTCGCAGCCTTTGCTATAATGCTGGCTGTTGCAGGGGCAACCAGAACCAAGTCGGCCTTGGCAAGTTCGATATGACTGAGAGGATCGTCCCAAAGGCTGCGACAGACTTTTTGGTGGCTTAGCACCTCAAAGGTTAGAGGGGCCACAAACCGGCAGGCGCTTTCTGTCATAACGACAGAAACGTCATATCCCCGATCGACAAGCCGTCGTAGAAGATCAACCGACTTATAGGCGGCTATACTTCCTGTGACTCCAAGAACAACTGAAGGCGGCATTTTATTCCCCCTCCGGAATCAGACTCCTATTTTTTGGATTTTTTCTCATTGGAGGCCGTTTCCACTCCCGGAGAGAAAAGATCTTCTATGGCTTTCTTCTCTTTTTCTTCTTTCTCGTTAAGGTAGAACTTAAGATCCTTCTCAAGCGCAGAAAGTTCAGCCCCCATCTCCTCTCGGCGTTCAGCCTCGGCGGCAATACGCTGGGCCTCAGCCTTTTTTGCATCTTGCCTTGCCTTTTTTGCATCCTCACCGGTAAGTACCTCGAGTTTTCCCTCAAGCGCCTCATCCAGGGCCACTGTCGAAACTTTAACAGACTTAGTAGGAATTAGAGGCTTTTGTCCTTCAGAGAGCATTTGGGCTCTCTGGGCAGTCATAATCACAAGTCTGTACCTGCTGTCGATTTTTGTCGTATCTATCTCTACTGGAAGGGTAATAATGTCCATAAAAAAGAAACCTCCTTATGTCGTGTGTGGTTTAATTACTAACGAAATTTATGTGTTGACAATGTTAGGGCTTGTCCCAAAGTAACTTAACGTTTTCGCATCTCATCTTCGGGCCGTCTTTGACTGTTCCTTAATCGCAAAATCCTCAAAATAGCCCTGCTATTCCTGCGATTTTGCTCAATCGGACCAGGCAAGTTCAATTCAAAGCTGAGCGCGAAAAACGCAAGTTATTTTGTAACAAGCCCTTAATTGTGCTTTTACTATAAAGAAAATTCCATGGCGATCCATTTTTCATCCAAATGACCTACCTCCAGGCGTGCAGCTATGATGATGGCCCGGAGTTCCTCCAGCGCCTTGTCAAACTTATCATTAACCACAAGATAATCATATTGTTTATAACATCGTATCTCCTCAGCTGCTTTTTGCAGACGGAGGCTAATCACATCTTCCTGGTCAGACCCACGACCCCTTAAACGATCGGAAAGCGTTTTCATAGACGGCGGCAGAATAAATATAAAGGTTGTTTCTCCAAGTTCACGTTTGCGAATCTGCTCTGCCCCTTGAACATCAATATCCATAAGAATGCTTTCACCACGGCTGAGAACCTCCTGGATCCGTTTCATGGAAGTTCCGTAGTAATTATTATGAACCTCGGCCCACTCGGCAAAACTCTCTTCATCTATCATCCGGCGAAATTCGTCTTTGCTGATAAATGTGTAATCACGTCCATCCAGCTCGCCGGGCCTTGGTGCACGAGTGGTATATGAAACAAGGTGATGAAGCTGAGGGTCATGCCGGACAAGCTCGTGACACAAGCTTGTCTTTCCTGCTCCAGAGGGCGCAGAAATCACAAAAAGATTACCTGTAGATCCTCTAGATATGGTTTTAACCTGCATTAATCTGTTGACGCCAGTCACTGAACCTTTGTGTTACTGTCTCGGCTTGTATCGCTGAGAGAATCACATGGTCGCTGTCGGTTATTATTATAGCCCGGGTTTTACGCCCCTGGGTGGCGTCTACCAGTTTACCTCGCTCTTTAGCCTCTTCCCTAAGGCGTTTTATGGGAGACGAGCCCGGCGACACTATGGCAACCACTCTGGAAGCGGCAACCACGTTCCCAAAACCGATATTTACAAGTGCAGATGACTGTTCAGATCGTCTCATTAAAATTTTATATTAGAAATCGATAAGTGTCTAAAGTGCCAGCTTACTGAATATTTTGAAGCTGTTCACGCACCTTCTCAAGTTGGTCCTTGATCTCAACCACCAAATAGGTTATTTCCGACTGACCGGCCTTGGAAGCGATTGTGTTTACCTCTCTTAATATCTCCTGTGCCATAAAGTCCAGTTTTCGTCCTACTGTTCCACCTGTATTTAGAAATTCTTTGCATTGCTCAATATGGCTGGAGGCTCTGACCAATTCCTCTGTAATATCTGCCTTGTCTGTATAAAAAAGCATCTCTTGCACCAGTCGTGCTTCGTCAAGAGCCAATTCTCCAAGTGCCTTCTCTACTCGCTCGCGTAGAACAATACGGACAGACTCTTTATGGCTATCCGATAGGGGACGAATTTTGGACAGAGAGGCGGCGATGATGTCTATTCTGAAATGCACATCATCCTTCAGCGCTCTCCCCTCACTAATCCGCATTGCTTCAAGCTGGGTCATGGCTGCTTCAATTGCTTCCAGCACCTGTGATATATCCACACTGTTCTCAGTGGCAGTCTCAAATATATCTCGCATAGATGCAAGCGTGGATATATCTACTGTTCCGGCAACTCCCAGTTCTTGCTGAATACTAAGAAGGCCTTCGTATACCTGCTTGGCTGCAACATGGTTCAGGGCAAAACCGGTTGTTTCCTCACAGACCGGCTTTATGTAGACATCAAAGCGCCCTCTTGAAAACTTCTGCCTGAAGCGTTCCTTGATTTTATGTTCAAACTGGTATAGTTCAGGCGGCATTTTCACCTGAATATCCAGGTGTCTGTGGTTTACCGAACGCGTCTCCACGCGATAACCGCCAGACTTACCTGCCCCGTATCCTGTCATAGCATATATCACGGCAACACTAATTGTAGATTAATACCAGTTATAAAATCAATCGACTAATTCTCTCATGATAAAACAGATGGAAATCAAATGAAAGCTTGACTTTGTTCAAAAAGGTGATAATATGAAATTAAACGTAGCGAGGACACTGGAAGGGCTGAAGACGGGTTCGTAGACCACTTGGAAAACGGATGCCGGCGGCCCGATCCAAGGGTCGATAGTCCCTGCCCCGCTACGTGTTTCTCTCTTTTTTATATTTCGTTGTCAATCTCTATTTTACCCGTCTTTTTCTATTCTTCAATAGCCTATTAAGCTCATTTTGTAAGCATATTCGCGTATAATATTTTCTTAATAAATATATTCTAAATATATTCTAAATATTTTTCGTGAATTTTTTGGAGGGTACAGGCCACATGGAAATGGATAGTAAGGATGAAGAACAACAAGTAGAGCAAAGCTATAAATGTCATCAAGATAATCCAGATGCAGACAGTGAAAAAACTTGCACAGAGGACCAACCAGCCAGAAGCGGTTTCAAGGATCGTATTATTCGTGCTGCCAAGCTGGATATAAGTCTATATAAAGAGGTTGCGGAAGACACAGGTACTATGAATCAGGCAATAGCCATCGTTTTGCTTTCAGCAATAGCAGTAAGCATTGGAAAAATTGGAATTAGAGGTCCCGGTCAAATTATTGTTGAGCCTATCTCGGCCATTATCGGCTGGTATATGTGGACCTATATCATTTATTTTGTTGGAACTAAATTTTTTCCAGAAGCAGAAACCAATGTGACTCCTGGAGCGTTACTTAGAGCCACTGGTTTTTCGCATGCTCCAGGCATAATTCGGATTATTTGCATCGTTCCAGGAATATTTAATACAATTTTCGTGGTGGGTTCAAGCTGGATGCTGGTGGCAATGGTTATAGCGGTTAGGCAAACGTTTAATTACAAAAGCACGTTACGGGCCATAGGGGTTTGTGCAATCGGCTGGGTTATTAAAACGTTAATATTTATGACATTTGCTTACCTTGCCAATAATTCATCCCAACCGATATAAGCTGTAATTACAGGTGGATAGACTGAAGGCTGAAGAGTAAAGTCTGAGAATTTAAGTATTAAAATTATTCAGGGTCGAAACCGGAAAGATTTTCTGAGAAATGGCCTGATTTAACGTGTTCCTCATACTTGTTCGTCACTCCAGCCTCCAGCCTTCAGCCTAAATACCTATATATAATGATTGATAAGCTTTTTCACCGCCTCTGGGAAACTCATGGATACGAACAACGCAGACAACAGGTGAGTATGGCTAAAGCTGTCGAGAAGTCATTTAAAACCGGCAAACATCTGCTTGTTGAAGCTCCGCCCGGCGTAGGAAAAAGTCTGGCATATTTGATACCACTGGCAGCTTGGATTAGTAGTAAGGGTGGTGACCGGGTTGTTATTTCAACCTATACAAAAGCTCTTCAGCGTCAGTTGGTTGATAAGGATATCCCATTCCTGAACCGGATTCTCGATACAAAAATTAACTACGCTCTATGCATAGGGGGGCAGAATTATCTCTGTCTTCGACGCTTGGACCAGATGAAGCAGCAGGGTCTTTTTGACCAGAAAGGAATCAATGACATAGGAGGTATTTTCAGGTGGGCATCAGTGTCAGAGACCGGTCTTTATTCCGAAATTAACACTCCTTCATATCTGTGGGAACAGGTTTCAAGGCAAGGTGATATCTGTTTCGGCAAAAGTTGCAAGTATGCAGATGCCTGTTTTTGGCGAAAGGCTAAAATCCGCGAAATGCGGGCGCAAGTACTTGTGGCCAATCATCATCTTTTTTTTGCAAATATGGCCTCAGGTGAACAGGTCTTGCCTGAATTTAAGGCTGTCATATTTGATGAGGCTCACCAGATCGAAGAAACCGCTGCTGCTTATCTTGGCCTTGAAGTTTCAAGCAGAAGAGTTAATTTTCTGGCGGATGCTATTCTAAGCATAGACGGGAAAAGAGGTCTGCTTGCCCGCATGGAAGGTATCACAGAAACGGATATCACCAGGTTTGGTACTGACATCTATGCCATTCGGGCAGATATCCATGCCTGGACCTCCTCTTTATTCGAGCAGTATGGAGGTCGCAGTGCAGTGCGCCTGCGTCTTCCAGGCTCTCTTCCAGATCCTGTGAGTGATAGACTGAAGGCGCTGATTGAAAACCTGGGATCTCTGATACCAAAGTCGGAGGAACAGGAGAAGGAACTTATTGCAGTGATTGAGCGCTGCGGTTGTCTGCTTGTAGATATTGGGCATATACAAAGCCAGAATTTGGAAAACCATGTTTACTGGGTGGAATCGACAGAGAAGCGGTTCCGTCTTATGGCAACACCTATCGATCTTTCCGTTCTTCTGCGTAATGGTCTCTTCAAGCGTATACATCCTGTAGTTATGACATCCGCCACTTTGTCCACTGATAATGCTTTTGGTTTTATCAAAGGAAGAATTGGAGTTGATGAGGCGGACGAACTGACTCTAAACTCACCTTTTGATTTTAAGTCAAACGCTCTTTTGTATATTCCTGAAGATATCCCTGATCCGCGTGAAACTGTTACTTATGCCGATGCTGTTGTAGAAAAAATTGAGAAGTTAGCCCGCCTTCACAAGGGACGTCTTCTCGCTCTTTTTACAAATTATAAACTTATGCGTGATACAAAGGATAAACTTCGCCTTGACGGTATGCACGTCATGATGCAGGGAGATGCGGAGAGTTACTCTCTTGTGGAACGATTCAAGTCGTCAAGTGCAGCGGTTTTGCTTGGAACCGCGACATTCTGGCAGGGGATAGATATTCCAGGCGATGCCCTACGGTGCGTCGTAATAACCAGGCTACCTTTTGCTGTTCCGGATAATCCTGTTATGGAGGCCAGGTTCGATTTCATGCGCAGACAGGGTCTTAATCCCTTTAATGATTACCAGGTCCCCTCTGCAATTTTGATGTTCAAACAGGGATTCGGACGTCTGATAAGAACAAAAAAAGACAGAGGAATTGTTACAGTGCTTGATAAGCGAATCCGGGCGATGAGCTACGGAAAACGCTTCCTTAATTCTCTGCCCTCATGTGCCATAACCGACTCTTTAAAAAGTGTTACAGTATTTGTTAACCAACCCTATGAGAAAGTCCGTTTAGGCCCCGGTGATGGGACCAGGGTAAAGTAGACAAAAAAACACATAAATGTCATTATTAAAAATATAATTTTATCTAGGAGGAATAGATGCAAGCTGTTGAGATAAAGCCGGATATATACTGGGTCGGAGGCATAGATTGGACTGTCAGAGATTTTCATGGCTATATAACACCTAATGGAACTTCGTACAATAATTACCTGATAATGGATGAGCAGGTGACTCTTGTTGACGCTGTAAAAAGCGATTTATCAAGAACATGTCTGGACCGAATTTCAAGCGTGGTGGACCCCGGCAAGATTAAAAATATTGTGGTAAATCACATTGAGATGGACCATGGCGCTGTGGATAAAATACTGGCTGTGGCTCCAAATGCTACGCTTTATATGACTAAGCTGGCAAAAGCCGGCCTTGCCAGGCATTTCGATATCTCAGGGTGGAATATAAATATTGTTAAATCCGGTGATGAACTTTCTATAGGCAAAAAAACGCTGCTTTTTCTGGAAACTCCGATGCTCCACTGGCCGGACTCTATGGTTACTTATGTAAAGGAAGACAAGCTGCTTCTTAGCCAAGATGCCTTTGGCCAGCACTACGCAAGCTCTTCAAGATTTGATGATGGTGTGCCTGTAGAAGAGCTTGAAGACGCAGTTGTAGACTACTACGCCAACATACTTATGCCCTTTGGGAAGTTGATCACATCCAAACTTGCAGAGATAGAAAAGCTGGGTCTCGAGATAGACATGATTGCTCCTGATCACGGAGTTATATGGAGGAAAGATCCATCCAAGGTTCTAAAGATGTACCATGATATGGCATCAGGCAAGGCAGAGTGTTCAGCCGTAATAATTTATGATACCATGTGGAAATCGACAGAGCTGATGACTCGGCCTCTAATGGAGGGACTTCTTGCCGAAGGTGTTCCGACCAAGGTAGTAAAGCTTAGAAATACACCCATGTCTATCGCGATCAAGGAATTTTGGAAGTCCCGTGGAATGCTGGTTGGAACACCTACTTTGAACAATCTTATGTTTCCGTCGGTGGCCGAATTTCTGACACACCTTCGTGGTCTTCGTCCGACAAACAGAATTGCATGCGCCTTTGGAAGCTACGGATGGGGAGGCGGGGCTGTAAGAGAAGCTTACGGAGAACTAAATCGTATGAAGCTGGAGACCTTTGAGCCGGGCATAGCGATCAAGTATCGACCTGATCAAGAAGATATGAAAAACATATATGACTTCGGCAGGCAGTTTGGCCGAAATTTGAAAGAATACCACAAACAATTCGAAGACATAGAGTCGAATGTCTAATCTGAAAAGGAGATAATAATTATGTTTAAATGCTCAGTATGTGGTTACATCTATGATCCTGAAACTGAAGGAACACCATTTGAAGATCTTCCCGATGATTGGCAGTGCCCTGTCTGTAACGCCCCCAAGGAGGCATTCGAACCGGTTTAAATTATTTAGAAAATAGAAATAGAAATAGAAAAAAGAATTGACGACTACTTTTAGGTGTGAGTTAACCTTAATATATGTTAAAATTGTTAAAAAGTTTCTGGAAAATTTCTAAAAAATTTCTAAAAAAATAAAAAAAATTGACAGGGGGTACAGTCCTTGATCGAAAAAAAAAATATTGTAGCACTCATACGCAATGAGAATGAAGAGTACCTCAAACTGGAAGAAGAGCACCTAGAACTAGATAAAGTTCTTAAAAAGATAAACAAGCGTAAGCATTTAACCCCAGAAGAAGAAGTGAAGCGTAAAGAAGTTCAGAAACAAAAGCTATTTGTAAAAGACCGAATGGCTGAGATGATTCGTAATTACCCGGCTCAGTAGATTGTATATGATTTTTATAGGAACTTAATGAAAAGCAATACCATTAAAAAAGGCATAGAGCGAGCCCCTCACAGGGCGTTGCTGTACGCAACAGGGCTGTCATCTTCTCAGATGAATAAGCCTTTTATAGGCGTAGCCAGCAGTTTCACGGACCTCATTCCTGGCCATACAAGTATGCGGGATTTGGAAAGATTTATAGAAAAAGGAGTTCATGATGGAGGTGGAGTTCCTTTCTTCTTTGGCATTCCAGGTATCTGTGACGGAATAGCTATGGGGCACAAAGGGATGCATTACAGTCTTGCATCCAGAGAACTTATAGCAGATATGGTGGAAACAATTGCCGAGGCGCACCGGCTTGACGGACTTGTCCTGCTTACAAATTGTGATAAAATAACGCCTGGTATGCTTATGGCTGCGGCCAGGCTGGATATTCCTTCCATAGTGGTAACAGCCGGCCCGATGCTTTCAGGCCGTCGGCAGGGACGCAGGCTGAATCTGACAAGCGACACATTTGAAGCGGTTGGCAAGTACAAAAAGGGAGAGATCAGTCTTAATGAGTTAAAAGCCCTTGAGGTATGCGCCTGCCCTGGATCCGGTTCTTGCCAGGGAATGTAT
>CAYWZR010000042.1:11668-13092 GCA_964462885.1 uncultured Nitrospirota bacterium | reverse complement strand
TGCGCGCAGGGACACATGAAAAGACACTTCTTGGCCTGCCTTTCACTATTAAAAAAATATTCGAACTGGCTGACATGGCCAGAAAAGGCAAGGTGCCTATAGATGAAATAATTTCTGTGCCCGAAGAAGACAAGAGTGAACTAAAGGAGGTTTCCGGAGAATTTTTCAGGGCAATTACTGCAATCAAACGTCAGTATACCCGTTACCAGTCTCTTCTACTTTCTGCAAATGAGAAGACTTCCGTTTCCTCACAGCCGGAGACAGAAAATAAACTTGAAAAAATCAGAGATGATATCAACCAAAAAATGATGGCGCTCAACTTACGGGAAGAGTTGCTTTCGGAGATATTCAGTTTTCTTCGCCAGGCTGTTGAGCAGAGCGAGGACGCTTTAATGCTTACCTATCACTACGAAAAGAAGTTGAATCACCCACTGACTGCCCTTAACAATTTAACAGGCAAAAAGCTTAAAGTGCTTCATAAACGCACTGGTCTGCCTGCTGAGGAACTTACCAACATGGCTCAGCGTTATGCCCTTGCCAAGTATAACCTCGAGCAGATAGAAGAGTTGCTAGGCCTTTCAGTTGTTGAGATCAAGGACACACTGGTAAAGATCGACGAACTGGATCAGAGAGCTGTGGAAGCTAAGGACGCACTTATTGAAGCAAATCTAAGGCTTGTGGTCAGCATAGCCAAGAAGTACGTTAACAGGGGCATGAGCCTTGCCGATCTTATCCAGGAGGGTAATATTGGTCTTATGCGTGCAGTCGAAAAATTTGAATACCGTCGTGGATATAAGTTCAGCACATATGCCACCTGGTGGATTCGGCAGGCGATTACACGCTCTATTGCTGATCAGGCACGGACCATACGCATACCTGTGCATATGGTGGAGATACTAAACAGAATGTTGAGAGTCTCACGCGATCTGGTTCAGACTTACGGCACCGAACCAACAACAGAACAGATAGCAGAAAAAATGGATCTTTCTGTTGAAAAGGTACGTAAAGTACTAAAGATAGCCAAGGAACCCATATCTTTGGATACTCCTATAGGCATGGAAGACAACAATAGTCAACTTCAGGATTTCATACAGGATAACGACAGTCCCTCGCCTCTAGATAGTGTTATAAGTTCCGATATAAAATTTCATGTCGATAAAGCCCTCCAAACGCTTACCTCAAAAGAAGAGCGAGTGTTACGGAAAAGATTTGGCATAGGCAAGGAAGATTCTTCCACATTAGAGGAGGTAGGTCAGGAGTTTGAGTTGACCAGGGAGAGAATTCGCCAGATAGAATCAAAGGCTCTCCGAAAACTCCGGCATCCGGCACGAAGTAAGTGGTTGAAAAACTTCCTTGAGCGACCGTAACTGAAAGATCTGTAACTAACAAGAACTGAAAAGAACTTAAAAAATATTGAAAAAGAA
>CAYWZR010000042.1:2213-11568 GCA_964462885.1 uncultured Nitrospirota bacterium | reverse complement strand
ATTGAAAAAGAACTGAAAAAACATGACAACCTGTAGGTCTTTCAGTTATAATTCCAGTACTCCTTCCTTTATGTTTGATGTAGGAACTGGAGACTTTAGTATCGGGCCCATAGCTCAGCTGGTCAGAGCCACCGGCTCATAACCGGTTGGTCCCAGGTTCAAATCCTGGTGGGCCCACCATAAAAAAACATTAATAGCAGAAAGTAAAAAAATATTTAAAAGTTATTGAAACAACTTTTAAAAACACTTAAAAATCATTCGGAGGTTGCTTAGGCTACTTGAACGAACAGCTTTTTCATCTTATATCGCTTCAGTCCATTGACTCCAGAATCCTTGCAAACAAAAGGGAGCTGGACAAAATACCGGGTCGTCTGGCTGGTGCCGAAAAGGTACTGGATCACGCCAGGGCAAAGGAAGTTGAATTCAAGGATAAACTTGAATCTCTTAACAAGCAGAAACGGGCGAGGGAGATTGATTTAGAGGACAGTGTAGCCAGGGTTAAGACCCTTAAGGGCCGGATGTCCGAAATCAAATCCAACGTTGAGTATCAGGCCAGGCTTAAAGAGATAGATGCTGCTGAAGCTGCAACCAGAAGTGTTGAAGATGAAATCCTGGTTTTAATGGAGAGTATAGAAGCGATGAGTGCCGATCGCAAGGAAGTGGAAGAGACTTTCCAGGAAGCAAGCCGGCAGATGGAAGAGATCAAAGTTGGGGTTAAAGAAAACGGTAGTTTGCTTGAGAAGGAGATAAAGGCTCTTAAAGCCGACCGCGAAGCTCGCGTTATCGAGATTGAAGCTGAACTTTATCAGCAATATAAAAGTCTTATGGAGGAGGCACACGGACTGGCAGTGGTTTTGGTTCGCGACCAGATCTGCCATGGTTGTAACATGAGTATCCCTCCTCAACTATACAACGAGGTGCGCTCAACCGACAGAATTTACACGTGTTCGGAATGCAGCAGGATTTTGTACTATAAAGAGAATAAAGAAAATAGTAGTTCCAAAGCAGGCCATGTGGTTGCTCCCGTGAAAAACGGGTGAGGAAAGTCCGAGCTCCACAGGGCAAGGCGGTCGCTAACAGCGACTCACGGTGACGTGAAGGAAAGTGCCACAGAAAGGGAAACCGTTCGCATAGTGCGGATAAGGGTGAAAAGGTGAGGTAAGAGCTCACCGGTGCTGCGGGTGACCGTGGCAGCCTGGTAAACCCCGCCTGGAGCAAGGCCTTATAGGGAGAGGGGCTGCCCGTCCAATCTCTCCGGGTACGGTCGCATGACGGTGCTGGCAACATCGCCGCCAGATAAATGACCACATTCCTTTAATTTATCTAAGGAATACAGAACTCGGCTTACGGCCTGCTTTGGAAAAAGTATTTGTAATTGCAGTAAAACAATATGGATGATCATAAACTTCGTGTATTTTGCACAGTAGCCGAGACAAAGAGCTTTTCCAAGGCTTCGTCTATTATTCACCTCAGTCAGCCTGCGGTGAGTCTTCAGGTGCAGGCGTTGGAGGAAATCTACGAAACCAAGCTATTTGATCGATCCAACAATACGGTTGTTCTTACCTCTGCCGGAAAACTTCTTTATAAGCACTCGAAGGAAATTCTCTCGCTTTACGCAAATACCGAAAGAGAAATAGGCAGGCTTACAGGTCTTGTCAAGGGGTCTCTCACCATAGGTGCAAGCTCAACAATTGCCAACTATCTGCTTCCCTCGGTAATAGCGGATTTTCGTAAAGTTCATCCCAAAACAAAGATCAATATGCTGGTGGGCAACACAAAGAGGGTAGTGGATATGCTGAATTCTGGCTACATCGACCTGGGACTTGTGGAGGGAGATGTAACACGCCAGAAAATAATTGTTGAAAAGCTGGTACAGGATGAGTTAATTCCGGTTATGTCGCCCACGCATCCGTGGGCAGGTCGGGAGGAAACTCCGATTGCAGATTTAGCTAGAGAGCCTTTTATACTGCGTGAAGAGGGATCGGGAACCCGGCAGATGATCGAGAAACATCTCTCCAAGCACGGACTGTCTCCCCAACACATGAACATCTCTCTTATTCTGGGTTCAACAGAGTCGATTAAGGCTGCTGTGGAGCAGGAAATGGGTATGTCAATTTTGTCGCGCTGGGCGGTACGAAAAGAGATGCATGTCGGAAGTCTCAAAAAAGCTGCTTTTTCTGAGGTGCGCCTTTTCAGAGATTTCAGTATTGTTCACGGCAAAAACAGTTACTTCCCTCATATTTTCGAAACATTTGTAGAATTCGTCAAAAAATATCCTTTCGACGATCTGCTTTCAGGAAAAAGCGGAGCAGATCTACCTGCCTAAACACATTATTCCAGTTATTCTTACTTTTCTTATTTCTTCTGTTTTTGTTCTGCTGGCTTGCCAGTTCCAGTTCTGATACTCGACCTGATTTCACAGCAACTGCAAGTTTGTGAAAATTTTTAATATGACAACGAATACGGCGTTCCGAATAAGTGGCCGCAGTGTTCTGGCGCATTAGAAAAGGCCAGTCAGAGGATTGTGCAAGCAGAAGTTCTCTGGCTGCCTGATTCAGAGTGCTACGAAGTGTTCCATCAGCGTTCGAGTAATTAGTTGCCAGCGCTACCATTTCTTCCGCAGCATCGTGGAGCAATGGGTGGATCCAGTCGTTAGTTTGATCCAGCCACATAGCTCCGTAGCCGCCTTGTCCCCAGCTAGAGGGTGCAGGTGTCGTCTGAACCAGGTTTCCGCCATGCTGTTGCAGATAGTTTTTGGCTGTAACCGGTTGCAGATCTCTGCCGTCTGCCGCTAATTTCCTGTATACGAACTCCAGCCATTCCGGTCCCTCAAACCACCAGTGCCCGAAAAGTTCTGCATCATAAGCGCATGTGATTACCGGTTGCGCTTTACTGTTGTAAAAGTCAAAGTTAGTTATACCTCTGCCGCTTAGCACGTGGTCCACAAAATGTTCGGCGTGAAGCTTTGCCTTTGATATAGCGTTAGCCCTTTGGTAGGTTTTTTTGTTTTTGACTTCGGAAGTCCCGGTAATTCGGTAATATTTTAGCCCTGTATGTATGCGTATGCCGTCGGGATGGATATAAGATTCTATAGTATCAAGGGGCAGGTCAAAGCCGATATCTCGGTAAAAATCTCTGTAGTCGAAATCTCCTGGATAGCCATTGTGAGATGACCATACTTGGTTGGCGGAAAAAGGATCACGACCAAGTACCGCAGTTCCGGCAGGTGTGACTATCGCATTGTAATGGCCGTAGCTCGGTGTTGGTTTAGCAAATATCACTCCATGAGCTTCGAGAAAAAAATAATTGAAACCTGCTTCGCGGATCAGCCGGTCGAGGCCGGTGTAATAGCCGCACTCTGGAAGCCACAGACCCGAAGGCGGACGCCCGAAGGTCTGCAGGTAATGCTCGGCGGCTATCCCCAGTTGAGCTTGCACCGATTCTTCGTGTTCCGAAAGATGAGGCAGAAATCCGTGGGTGGCCGTAGTTGTTATTATCTCTATTTCGCCCTGTTCCTGAAGAGCTGCAAAGGCTCCCACTAGATCTCCTGCATAACGATCTTCGTATAGGTGTTTAAATTTCAAAAAACGATCACGGTACATCAGCGCTGTATCATGAAAGTCGGATTTTCCCTTTGTGCGCCGCACTTCATTTTCGGCAAGTTCGAGGCGTTGTTTCAGATATCGCGCGTATCTGTTTCGTAACAGATCGTCGTCCAGCATTTCTATTAAAGGCGGACTTAAGGAAAGTGTGACCGGACAGGGAATCCCGTCAGAGCAGAGACGGTCAAAAACATCCAGAAGCGGTATATAGGTTTCGGTTATTGCCTCGAAAAGCCAGTTTTCCTCAAGGAATACTTCGTGCTCCGGATGTCTTACGTAGGGTAGGTGAGCGTGAAGCACCATGATGAAATTGATCGGCAGATTTTGCTTCATTACTTCATTAAATTTTTTTTATTTTTTATCCGACAATTGCAGAGGAACTTCAAGAACTTCAACTACCTTTACCTTTGACTAAACCCTTTATATCCGTCTACCCTTTGTGTGCATTCCAGAAAACTTCCAAGGGCTCCTTCTCGCATGAGTGTCTCAGAGTATTCGCTGTTAACAAGGACTTCCAGTCTTAGCATCTCCTGCCTCAGTTTTGTAACAATCCACCTCTCTCCGTGAACATATGCCTGTTTGAAAAATGACAGATCGGTAAAAGGCTCTGAGATATCTATGCGGACTTGGGCGAGAATTTTCTTAAGAGCGTCATAGTCGTACTTGACTCCAAGATGATGTATGCCGGCCTCAAATAGTGATTCTCCGTGCATACTGGTCCAAAGACTTATACGACCGGGCTTTTGAATGTCTCCCAGTTCATTGTGGGTGAAGTCGGTATCCAGCTCTTCAGGAGTTATATCGACATCTACTGAAACTACTGCCTCGATCCCTGGCTGTTCCAAAATCTGAACTCCCCATCCTGAGTTTTTTTCATCGCCTACAAAGAATTTTTCTCTTGTCTTGAATCCTAGCATCTCCATAAGGTGAATAAAACGGTGAAGTGTTTTTCGCTGATTGCGGAATGTATGGTGGTCATGATTGCCCCAGCCAAGACCGAGTTTGTCTTGCCGGGCTTTAAGGACTCTTGCAGAGGTGTTTCTGGCCTCCCAGTAACGGCGTTCCTGCTCCAAAAACAAAGATGCACACCTGTCTCTGCCTACAAGACCCAGCGCTCTGTCTATCAATCTTTCGGTGTACTTCCATCCGTCTTCGTCTGAATCGAAGAAACGCCGACGCTGAAGCAGAAGGTTTCTGGCCTCCAGAAGCTCCTGAAGCTCCCCGCTTTCGAGGTCCTCCGGCATCCAGACCTCGGCATTTTTTTCAGCTGCAAAAAGCAGAATTCCTCCTCTGTCGGAAAGCAGAATACGGGAATAATTGCTGCCCGGTGTTCCGTCTATCTCTCCGTAGAATCCGCTTAAATAGCGGAAGACCGAAAGGGATTCTACCTTAAGGGTAAGCCCACGCACTACCTGTACCGGGCCGGGAAATATTCTGAGGGACGGAAAAACACCTTTTGTATGCACAAAGAGTTTCTGTCCATAAATAGCACTCTTTAGTGTATAACCAAGGGTTTCGAGTTCATAAAGAAGGGCGCCGGAAAGTGTGAAACTCTCTATCCAGTCTTTAAACAACGTTGACGTATGACGTTCGACCTGCTTGGATACGCGGTTTATGTCCTCGTTTTTTTCGCACGCTTCTGTTACGAGATTGTTGATGAAACTCTCGGTTTCCGGGTAGGTTTTCCAACTGTAAAGATCCGTATCCATTTACTTATGTTATCACGGACTATGCCCACGAGTGTAGAGAAAGTTTTAAATACTTGTTTTTCGGGGCCTTTGCCATAGCGTATGATATAATAATTAAATGTTAAAACTCGGAGAAATTGAGCTTGGTCGAAAGCCCAGGGTGGCGGCTGTTGTTGCCGAGAGCCGTGATGTTTCATCCTTGAGTAGGGATCTTCTGGAAGGTGTGGATGTTTTCGAGGTTCGTGCTGATATGTTCGATGCCGGAGTTGATAATTTCACCTCTTCCATTCGGGGCGTACTTGATAGTTGCCGGGAACTCGGGAAGGGAACTCTTCTTACTGTTCGTAGCGCTACCGAGGGTGGGCATCGTAGGTTTTCTGATACAGAGCGTCTGGACTTATATCTTCAGCTTATTGATCACTGTGACGGAATAGATATAGAGGTTGAATCAGAAGGGAAACTCTGGTCTGAGCTTAGCAGAGCTTGCAGGGATGGAGGGAAACTCCTGGTCGGCTCTTTTCACGATTTTAAAAAAACGCCTGTAGATTCCGTAATCGAAGAGATGTTTGCACGATGCCGCGAGCTTGGCGGAGAAGTTTTTAAGATTGCATGTGCAGCTGTTGGGCCTGACGACGTATCCAGAATTTTGAACTTTACCTCCAGGCATCGCCAAGATGGAGTGATTGCATTATCTATGGGCCAGTGGGGACTGATATCACGTGTTGCAGCGCCTGTACTTGGCTCACTTCTTACTTACGGATATATTTCGTCATCCTCTGCGCCGGGACAGCTTTCATGCGTTGACCTGGTGAAGTACCTGCGGGTATTTTCTCCAGAATAATTTTCCATAATAATTATAAATTATAAATGCATTCTATTGAATTCAAAAACAGATCGATAGAGATAGATGATGAAGGCTATCTTAAAAATCCTGATGACTGGGACAGGGATATAGCATCAGTCATGGCAGAGAAAAATGGAATTAAACTAACACCAAAGCATTGGAAAGTGCTTGACTTTTTAAGGCATTACTACAAACAGCACCAACGTGTCCCTTCACATAAAAACTTGGCTAACGTTCTTTTTAATAAAATTAATATGGCTGAATGGCTAAGTTCCGTGTCTGCTGACAAGAATGAGGCTGTGATGAATATCTATAAAATAGCCGGCTTTCCACTGCACTGCGGTTGAGGTTAGAAAAGCCGCCATGTATTGGTGGCAAGGGGTAGGATCAAAAACGCTGAATTTGCAACAATCAGGTTTATTTTACTTTTTAGCTTGGGCTTTAATGCCCAGCTACTTACGAAAAAACGACGTTTATGCATTCTACTAAAATCTACTTGATAAGCAAATTTAAAAACACTATAAAACCATAATACACTTTCAAAAAACTGACATTGGTAGGACCCCAGGCTATAATCATAGCGCTACCAGTCGGTGATTCAGCCTTAAATCCAAATGTGCAAGGAGAAGAAACATGAAAGATGAAAAGAAGAGGTTGACCACAAGTGCAGGTGCTCCAGTACCGGACAATCAAAATGTGATGACAGCTGGACCTCGTGGCCCGCAATTGCTGCAAGATGTCTGGTTTCTGGAAAAACTCGCCCATTTTGATCGTGAGGTTATTCCCGAGAGACGCATGCATGCCAAGGGATCCGGGGCGTATGGAACCTTCACCGTAACTAACGATATCACTCGCTACACAAAGGCAAAGATTTTCTCCGAGGTGGGAAGTAAGACCGAACTTTTTACACGTTTTTCAACGGTTGCAGGTGAGCGCGGAGCAGCAGATGCGGAGCGTGATATCCGTGGGTTTGCTGTAAAGTTCTACACTCAAGAGGGTAACTGGGATCTGGTGGGTAATAACACGCCCGTCTTCTTTCTGCGAGACCCACTCAAGTTTCCAGACCTCAACCATGCGGTGAAGAGAGATCCCCGAACAAACCTGCGCAGCGCCCGCAATAACTGGGATTTCTGGACTTTACTACCAGAGGCGCTGCACCAAATTACAATAACCATGAGCGATCGCGGCATTCCCTATTCCTATCGTCACATGCACGGTTTTGGCAGTCATACCTTCAGCTTTATCAATGCCAAAAATGAGCGGCACTGGGTTAAATTTCATTTTGTTTCTCAACAGGGGATCAAAAATTTAACGGATGCCGAGGCCGAGGCAGTCATAGGCAATTGCCGAGAAAGCCACCAGCGCGATCTTTATGAAAGCATAGAGAAAAAAGATTTTCCACAGTGGAAACTTTTTATCCAGGTAATGCCGGAAAAAGAAGCCGCCAACTGCCCCTACAATCCATTCGACCTGACAAAGGTATGGCCTCACAAGGACTACCAGCTAATTGAGGTTGGTATTATGGAACTGAATCGCAACCCCGAAAACTATTTTGCCGAGGTCGAACAGTCAGCCTTCAATCCTGCTAATATTGTACCTGGCATTGGTTTTTCGCCTGATAAAATGTTACAAGGCCGTCTGTTCTCGTACGGTGACGCCCAGCGCTATCGACTTGGTGTAAATCACCACCTGATTCCGGTCAATGCATCGCGTTGCCCATTTCACAATTACCACCGTGATGGTGCTATGCGAGTTGATGGCAACCATGGCAGCACTATCGGCTATGAGCCTAACAGCTATGGTGAGTGGGAGCAGCAAGCAGAATCCTCGGAACCACCTCTTAGTCTGGACGGGGCTGCCGATCATTGGAACCATCGTGATGACGACGATTACTATACACAGCCGGGATTACTTTTTAGGCTAATGAGTTCTGAGCAGCAAGACACTCTCTTTGCCAATACCGCTCGTGCTATGGGCGATGCTCCCAAAGAGATTAAAATGCGTCATATTGGCAATTGCATGAAAGCCGACCCGGCTTACGGCAAAGGCATAGCTAGTGCTTTGAACCTTTCGATTGACGATCTGTCTAAAGAGATATAAAGTAATCAGCTAAGAGGGATGGAGTGGGGCTCCTCCATCCCAAACTACCTAGACTATGATTGATTTTTTGCAAAAATTACCAAAGGCAGAACTTCACCTCCACATAGAAGGCTCTTTGGAGCCGGATCTGATGTTTAAGATATCCAGGCGTAATGGAATTAACCTTTCCTTTTCCAGTGCAGAGGAAGTAAAAGCAGCCTATCAGTTTAATAACCTGCAATCTTTTCTAGATATCTATTACATTGCCGCAGGTGTGTTGCAGACCGAGAAAGATTTTTATGACATGACCTGGGCCTATTTGCAGCGCTGTTTTGACCAAAACATCATTCACACAGAACTATTTTTTGACCCTCAAACCCATACCAATCGGGGTATTGAATTTGAGGTAGTAATTAATGGTATTACTCAGGCATTGATTGATGGCAGAAATAAGCTTGGCATCAGCAGCCTGCTGATCATGTGTTTCCTGCGGCATCTCAGCGTCGGGTCTGCACTAAGTACTTTGAAACAAGCCATTCCTTTTAAAGAAAACATTATCGGTGTTGGCCTCGATTCTTCAGAGCTGGACTTTCCACCTGAAAAATTCCAGGCTGTATTTGAACAAGCCATAGATGAAGGGTTTTTACCAGTTGCCCATGCCGGTGAAGAGGGGCCTCCGGATTACATATGGCAGGCGCTCAATCTCCTTAAAGTAAGAAGAATCGATCATGGAGTTGGCTGTATCGAAGACCCTGAACTTATGAATTTACTAATTGATAAACAAATTCCTCTGACGGTTTGCCCGCTATCAAATATAAAACTCAGGGTATTTGACCGGATGTCTGACCACAACATACTGACTTTATTAGACAAGGGTCTAAAGGTAACAGTTAATTCAGATGATCCGGCTTATTTTGGCGGTTATTTAAATGAAAACTATTTTGCGTTATACAGGGAACTTGATCTGAGTTGTCAGCAAGCTGTCAGACTTGTCCGGAACAGCTTTGAAGCCAGTTTTCTTAAAAATAAGGAAAAACAGGGGTTAATTAATCGTCTGGATGAATATGTTAAAAGATGGGTATAGTGCAATTATTTTTTCAAAATGGCACTTAAAACGCGGGTGTTTTTATGATGGACCTGCT
>CAYWZR010000042.1:0-2113 GCA_964462885.1 uncultured Nitrospirota bacterium | reverse complement strand
AATTATTTTTTCAAAATGGCACTTAAAACGCGGGTGTTTTTATGATGGACCTGCTCTCTATGTCTAAAATAATGTCTAAAATATCCCAAATTTTTTCAGTCTAAACGGCAGATCTACCACTGTCATATCATTTATATCTCTCTGTAACAGATCGAAGCCAGCTTCAATAATATTCTGCTGCATCTTTTTATCCCCTGGCTGCCCGAGTGGTTTGCCAGGAGGAAATTTCAGATGCAAAACTCTCGGTGGCCTCACCAGTTCTATAATATCTTTTCTGAATGTTACGCAGACCGTGCTGATTCCTGATTCTTCAATTCCCCTTGCTATCAATCCAACTGATTGATTGCAGGTCACTCACGCAGGTGTCAAAAATGCAATATCAACACCGAGTTCTTGGAGACGTTTTCCGATTTTTCTTGAATTTTTAAGAAGATCATCGGTTAGATAGATATGTCCCATAAAACTGTAATGCTCTTCTGAGAGTGATTGGATTCTTCCTTCCTTTTCGTACTCCTTCATTCTGTCGATAGGGAAAACACAGTTGAGATCTGCGTTAATAAACTTGTGGTTATAGAACTCGTGAGTTACCATAAGGTCTTCGTGTCTGACGTTATTTGGTATCGTTCTGTAAGAGCAGTCTCCTCCGTTGAATTTAGTATCAAACGGTGTATCTGTTTTCAGGTGTATTCCTCCTGTAGTTAAAAGTGTGACTTTACACTCATTTATTGGTTTGATTAAAGGAGTGATAGGTGTATCGTGAAAGACAGTGTATTCAAAAGCGGGATATCTTTTTATAAGCTGCATTTTTGTATAAGCAAGAGATTTAAGCATAATATAAAAGTACCTTTCTGTTTTTTTAGAGTTTTTTGCCCCACGCTTTCCCATAGGACCGTTTGCTGCTCTTCAACCTGTGGATTATGGCAATGATTGGAACAGCAAAAGTAGCCATCTTTCCGGATCTTAGTACGAAGAATAATATTTTAACCTAACAGTTGCCTCAAATTTCGGCTGAGACCGCATTTGCCGCGTCTATAGCACATTTTTTAGGTACATCCTCGTAAGTTCTACCGTACATTAGGGGGCGGGTTTGAAACCGGGTGTATCTAAGAAACGCATTTTATACGCTATTTCTCAATACTTATACAACATAAATAACAACGGACTTTTCCCTGGAGCGAAGTTTTCTTACATCGTTCCAAGGTTGAGTGTTTGATTTTTTTATGATTAAATATACACTGTAAAGTATAAACTTAGTCAATCATGAGGTAGGTATCTATGAAAGCAACAGCAAAAGAGCTTAGATTTCACTCAAAGGAACTGCTTAATACTGTGAGTAGGGGAGAAGAAGTTGTTATCACCTATCGTGGGCGTCCTTGCGCCAAGCTTATTCCCTATAAACAAAGGTCAGACGCAAAAAACATCATGAAAAATGAATTGTTTGGCATTTGGGAGGACTATGAAAATGTTCAAGATGTAACGGAATATGTAAAAAAAATAAGAAAAGGCCGATTTTAAGATGCTTATTGATACTGATGTGCTGATTTGGTACATGAGAGGGAATGAAAAAGCATATAAAACCATCGAGAAAACGGATGGTTTTAGTGTTTCTGTCGTCACATACATTGAGCTTGTTCAAGGCATGAGGAACAAAAAAGAACTTAACCTTCTCAGGAAATCATTTAGGGTTTGGAATACCAAATTACTATATATATCAGAAGAAATTTCATCTAAGGCAATGTTCTACATTGAGCAACATTACCTCAGCCATTCCCTGCAATTAGCTGATGCATTAATAGGAGCTACGGCTGAAACCTATAGTTTACCGATTCTCACAGGTAATGATAAACATTACAAAATTATACGCAATTTGCAAATTAAAAAATTTCAGCCATAGCATACAAAAATCCCATCAGGGCTGGTATTATTAGAGAAATTCCAGCATTAAATAAGTATCCTTGGAGTGGCCATAGTGTGGTTATGGGCAAGACAGAATGTCAATGGATGGATACAGAATATGTTTTAGGCCAATTTGGGTCCAAGCAAAAAGCTGCGAGAAAAGCTTAGGGCTTGTCACAAAATAACTTGCGTTTTTCGCGCTCAGCTTTGAATTGGA
>CAYWZR010000041.1:0-13119 GCA_964462885.1 uncultured Nitrospirota bacterium | reverse complement strand
AGTATATTGCTATGAAGCTTTACTCTCGAGGTTTTACTGCGTTTGCTTGTTTGGGCGTTAGTCTGTTTATTATCTTGTTTGTCGGGACCGAGTCTTTTTCTCAGTCTGGCGATACCAAGATCCATACGGTATTGAAACGTTTATATACCGTTAAAAAATATGAACAAGCTATTGAGTTATGTGATAAATATTTAATCACCCATGAAGATAAAATGCCTGAAGGGCGTTTAGGTCTGCTTTTCGGGATGGTTCTGCTTAAATCTAATAATAAACTTGATTGGATTCGTGCCAGTGAGGCCTTAAGGTGGAGCTATATAACGGACAGCTCACTCCAGGAAGAAGGGTTGTATTATTACTCTGAAAGCCTTAGAAAAAGAGGCTACTGGAATGAGGCTGTTAACACCTACAAGAGATTTTTTAATCAATATCCACGCTCTGTTTATGCGAATGAAGCCAAGCTGAAAGCTGCTGATTCTATGGTAAAAGCAGAGCTATCTACAGAGGCTATAAAAACCCTTGAAGAACTTATAGACAGTCCGGGGTTTCGTTCAAGAGCCATGCTTGGTCTGCTTAAAGTGTATACAGAAATGCAGGACTTTAATCGTGCAGCTTCGTATCTTAGCGATCTTTCTAAAGAAAATCCCCAACTTATTCATTTGGATGATGAGGCCCTGCTTGCAGCGGCGAAGGTCGAATATGCTCTTGAAAGACTGGAAGAGTCAAGGTATTACGTAGATACCCTGGAGAAAGAATATCCTGCCTCGGAAACTCTTTTAAAAGCCTATCTTGTTATGGCTGAAATTATGGTCAAGCAGAAGCGTATTGCAGAGGCTGAACACTATTATATCATGGCCGAGGAATCTCCCAAAAACGTGCCATTTGCCGAGTTCGGTATCCAGAAAATACTTTTCAAGAAAGGCAGGTATGAGGAATCGTGGAAAAAAGGGATTTCCATTCTTGATGCTAATCCGTATTTTCCAGATCAGAAAGAAGTAGCTTACTTTACAGGACTGGCCTTTGAGGCGGCTGGTAAGTTTGAAGAGTCGCTTCCATACTTTAACGATGGAGATTCCACACCTTATATATTGCGTGCTCTTCTTGCTCTTCATGAAAAAAATCCTGCCGCTTTTCTTGAGGTCTACCCTGCCTATAAAGGCCGGATGCAAGGCTCTATGGAACTCGGCGAAGTCTTGCTTAATGAAGGCCGCCTAAAAGATGCTCGAATGATTTTCAAAAACAACCTTCTTGGCAAACATCAAAACAGAGCGCTTAAAAACCTCTCGCGGATTTACATGGCTATGGGTTTTGAGGGTTTAGCCCGTGATTTTCTGGGGGATTTGATTAAACGTGGTGTACGGGAAGATGCTGTATTCAGGCTTTATGCGGAACTTTCACAAAAGCTTGGCAGGAAAAAGCAGGCGCTGGCGACTCTAAAGAGAATCCGCAAAAAAACCGGTGAAGACTGGCTTGCCATCGCTTTTTTATACGAGAGTATCAAGCAAGACAAAAAGGCTTTCGCAGCCTATAGTAAAGCTATTTCCAAAGGAGCCGATGAAGCGTATTTGTATCGTGCCGAGCTTCAGGTGCGGCTGGGGCATTCTTCGAAAGCATTACCTGATTACCTGAAGGCGATGAAAGCTTCAAAAAAAGATGAGGACCGCCTATGGGCGACTTATAAGGCAGGACTCATCTCCGATAAATTGAATCTGATTAAAACCGCTGCTAACTGGAGCCAGAGCCTTGTCTCTCAGGTTGCCACCGAGCTTGTTTCAGATAATGAGTTCAAGAAGTTATATGGGCGAGATAGAGCTATTAAATAAAGCTTTTTCAGACTTTGCTGAGGCTTCCAAGACACTCGAAGAGTATTACAAGGGTCTTGAAAACCAGGTTAGGTCCCTTCGACTTGAGGTGGAGGAAAAAAACCGAGCGCTTGAGAAAAGCCTGGCAGAGACTGAACGCTCCCGCCGGTTTCTTAATAACATTTTGGATGGAATCCCTACAGCCATACTGGTTTTCAACCAGGAGGGAAAAATTTTACATTCAAACTGTGCGTCTAAAAAACTTCTGGGCGATGCTTTTTCTTTTGACAATGTTTTAGATCTTCCATTTGATATCGCTGAAAGTGAGGTGGTCATAGATTGTAATGGCACTAAACCGGCGCATGCCATGATCAACTATTCCGGGGTGGGAAATGTGGGCTCTGTTTTGGTCATTCAGGACATAACCCGTTTGAAGGAGCTGGAATACCAGGCTGAACTTAACCGTCGCCTGGCAGCAATGGGCGAGTTGGTGGCTAAGATAGCACACGAAATTCGAAATCCTCTTGGGAGTATCGAGCTTTTTGCTTCTATGCTTTCACATGACCTGGGCGATAGTCCCTTAAGAGAAGTAGCTGATGGAATTTCTACAGGAGTAAAAACTCTTGTCAATACTTTAAACAATATGTTGATGTACACAAGAACGCGTAAGATCACGCGTGTTTCACTTGACTTAAAAAGTGTGCTGAATGAATTTCTAAGCGGTATTGTGCCTCTGGCCGAGCGTAATAAAATAAAAGTGGCTTTGGTAGTAGAGCCTGGAGATGCAGTTGCAAGCATGGATGGTGATGCCGAACTTATAAAGCAGGTTCTTTATAATCTGTCGATCAATGCTGTGCATTCCATGCCTGATGGCGGAAACCTTTCGTTTATTCTTGATACTTCCAGTGAGGGGTATCTGCGCCTTCTTGTCAAGGACACAGGCTCAGGTATTGCCCCTGAAAGCCTGGATAGCGTATTTGATCCGTTCTTCTCGACCAAAGACCGTGGAAACGGTCTTGGATTATCTATTGTCCGAATGATAATGAAAGAACACGACGGCTCTGTTGATGTATCAAGCAGGCTTGAAGAAGGCACGGAATTTACATTGATTTTTCCAAGGACAGAAAGTGAAGGAGAAAATTATGCATAAACCGGTTTTAGTGGTGGATGATGAACCGGAGATGAGGCTGGCCTTAAGAGAGGCGCTCGTAAGGATGGGATATACCTGTACCTCAGCTTCAAATCCTGAAGAAGCTTTATCCATGAAATCTCTTGAGGATTTTTCTTTGGTAATCACTGATATGAAAATGCCTAAGATGGATGGTCTTACCTTCATTAAGAACCTTCGCACCCGAACGCCGGGCATGCCGGTGATAGTTATTACCGGTTACGGTACTGTGGAGAATGCTGTGACAGCGATGAAGGAGGGTGCGGTTGATTATCTGATGAAACCGTTTTCCTATACAACACTTAAAAAAGTGATATTAAAGGTTGCTTCGCCAAAGAGCGATCCCGGTATGATTTATAGTTCCAGTGTGATGAAAGACCTGGTGGCGCGAGTGCTTCGTGCTGCGGGCTCGGAGATAACCGTATTGATTTCTGGCGAATCCGGCACAGGTAAGGAACTTCTTGCCAGATTTCTGCATGCTGCCAGCCCTCGTAAAAAAGGTCCATTTATCGCAGTTAACTGTGCTGCAATACCGGATAATCTTCTGGAGTCTGAGTTGTTTGGACACGAAAAGGGAGCTTTTACAGGCGCTGTGGAGCGCAGGACCGGGCGCTTCGAGATGGCAAACGGCGGAAGCATACTGCTTGATGAAATCAGCGAGATGCCGATGTCTCTACAGGTGAAACTTCTTCGTGTTATTCAGGAAAGAGAGGTGGACAGGGTAGGGGGAGACACTTCAGTCCCAGTGGATATTCGTATACTGGCTACCACCAACAGGAATTTGCAGCGTGAAGTCGAGGAGGGCAGGTTTCGTGAAGATTTGTTTTACAGGCTGAATGTCTTACCCCTTGAGCTTCCGCCACTTAGAGAAAGGCCCGAAGATATCGAGTTGTTGGCCGGGAGCTTCGTTGCAAAATACTCTGGTGGCAGAGAGCTGAAATTGAGCCGGGCTGCTCTGGGAAAATTAAGGGAACAGATTTGGAAGGGCAATATCCGGGAACTAGAAAATGTGATTCAACGGGCATGTCTACTTTCAGATGGGGAGATCAGACCGGATCACTTCGGACTTCAGCCTAAAAAAGCTCAAGCTGTCAACAATGTGACAGTTGGTAGTGTCAAAGATATAGAAAAACAACTAATAATGAAAACATTAGATGAGACAGGCGGCAACAAAAGCCGGGCTGCAAAAACTCTTGGAATTAGCGTTAGAACCCTTAGAAACAAGTTAAAACAATATGGTCAAGGCCTTCCAGAAGGGGAAATTTTTTCCTGCCAGGCAGCCGACAAGATAGCATGAGTACGGCTTCCATGTGTGGCATACATTTTGCTAATTGTTATTATGTTTAATCGGACCGATTAGTCAAAAAGTTTTTGCGCACGATGAAAATACGGATGAAAATACGCTGGAAGAGTGGAGGATTCTTTTTATGATAGAACGGGAAGTAGCACATCTTGAACGTTTTCTGGATTTACTCTCGGCCAGGCATCGGCTGTTGGCATCTAACATCGCCAATGCTGATACTCCAGGTTTTCGGGCCAGGGATTTTGATTTTCGGGCCGAGTTCAGAAGGGCAATCCGAAAAATGGAAACAGGAGAGACTATGCCTCCAATGAAGCTTCCTGAGCTTTATGAAACGCCGGCTGTAAGTCCAAGCCGCGATGGAAATACCGTCAGTATGGAGATCGAGATGACAAAGATGTCTGGAAATACCATGCTCTACAACACTATAGCTCAGGTTTTGAGCATGGAGCTTAACCATATTAAAAGTGCAATTAGTAATAAAAACTAATCGTATTCTCGGATCGGCAAGTTTTTTTCTATAGGAGGACAAATAGATATGTTTTCAGCAATGAAGGTTAGTGCTACAGCCTTAGAGGCCCAGAAGGTAAGGATGAACGTTGCTGCTTCTAATATTGCTAATGTCAATTCCACGCGCACTCCAGATGGTTCTGGACCGTATCGCCGGAAGGATGTTCATTTTTCGGCGTATATGATGAAAGAGGGAGTCTATGGGGTGGATGTTACCGGGATAGTAGAGGATCCCCGTCCCTTCCGAAAGGTCTTTGATCCCGGTCACCCTGATGCGGATTCAAAAGGATACGTGACTTTTCCTAACGTAAATATAATTGAGGAGATGGTTAATATGATGACTGCGGGCAGGGCTTACGAGGCAAACATAACCGCCATAAACAATGCCAAGTCCATGATGATGAAGGCGCTTGAGCTTGGCAGGTGATAGCAAATGAAGATAGAAGGCATAAAAACACCCTCTGAACTACCTGAACTGTCGGGTTTAAAACAAAAACCTGCGGATGGAGTGTCATTCGGCGATACCTTGAACAACGCTATCAAAGAGGTTGTCGAGGTCAAGAAGGAGGCCGAAGCTGCGGTAAAAGGTATGGCTACCGGCGATGGAACCGATGTACATACGGCTATGCTGGCGATGCAGAAGGCAGACATATCGTTTCAGATGATGATGCAGGTCCGAAACAAACTTATCAATGCCTATGACGAGGTTATGAGAATGCAGGTTTAGCTACAAATTAGCCCAAAGGGCTTGCCCAAAAAACGCTAAAATAAAAAATTGCGTTTACGGGCTATTCGGGGGATATCGAGATGGCGGAAATTACTGATATTAAAGAAGTTCTTAAGCAATGGCCTCTGAATAAGCTGATTGCTCTTCTTGTTGTTTTTCTTCTAACTATTGCCGGCATCGGCTCAATGGTCTGGTGGGCTCAAACCGCTGACTATCAGGTTCTCTATAGTAATCTCTCTATTGAAGACGCCTCTTCAGTAACCGATAGACTAAAAGAAATGAAGGTTCCCTACCGCCTGGAGTCAGGAGGCACGGCAGTGCTTGTTTCTGCGCCTGAGGTTTATGATCTGCGCATGCAGCTTGCGGCCGATGGTCTTCCACGGGGCGGAGGTGTCGGGTTCGAAATATTCGACGAGACGAAATTCGGGATGACGCAGTTTCTGCAGAAGGTTAATTACCGAAGAGCCCTGCAAGGAGAACTCTCTCGTACTATTCGTCAACTTTCCGAGGTTTCAAACAGTCGTGTTCACATTTCAATTCCTGAGAAAACTATTTTTACCGACAATCAGGAGCCGACAAAGGCCTCCGTGGTGGTCACTCTTCGAAGTAAAAGGAGCCTTTCCAAACGACAGGTCCAGGGCATTATTCGGCTTGTTGCAAGTAGTGTTGAGGGATTGCAGCCGGATAATGTAGCTATTTTGAATTCATCCGGCGAACTTTTGTCTGCACCAAATGACGAAGCTTCCGGGAGCGCAGCGGTCAGCTCCTCACAGGTGGAATATATAAAAATGGTTGGTCGCGATTACGAGCAGCGTGTTAAGAGTATGCTGGATGGTATGCTTGGAAGTGGCAGCTCTATTGTCAAGGTGGATACGGTACTTGATTTCAGGCGTATCGAGAGAACCGAGGAGAAGTTTGATCCTGACTCGGCTGCTATAAAAAGCGAGCAGAGAACGGTCGAGAAAACCGCAGGCACTTCGCCATCCGGTGGAATCCCGGGTGTGCTTTCGAACTCACCTGGAACAACCACAACAGCAGCCCAGGGTAGTTCCTCTTCATCCCAGCGTCAAAACGAAGCCATCAAATACGAACTCAGCAAAGTTATAAGTCACATAGTGGAACCCACGGGCATGATTAAGCGTTTGTCGATTGCCGTCATGGTGGATGGAACATATAAAGTCGACGACGATGGCAAGGAGACTTATGTCCCTCGAACTCCGGATGAACTTCAGCGCTATGAAAACCTGGTGAAAATGGCTATAGGATTTAATCAAGACCGCGGGGATAAGCTGGTTCTGACAAATATACCATTCCAGCGGGACTATGTGGAAGAGACTTTGGATGAAGGCGTAGATTATGCGAGATACCTGCCTACGGTGATGAAGTATCTTATCCCAATGGCTGCAATGATTATGGCATTTTTTCTTATATTCAAACCTATGCTTAACAGCATCAAAAAGACTCCCCTGCCTGCTCCAGCAGGACTGCCCCGGTCTGTGGCTGAGCTTGAGGGCATGGCAGCAGGAGCAGCAGCTCTTCCCGGAGGTGGGCAGATGCAGGCACTCGGGGGGCAGGAACAGGTTACAGACCTGGTTAAACAGAACCCTGAGCAGGCGGTTTCCGTTGTCAAGGAGTGGATGAATGAGGAGTAAAAATAGTTTAAAAATTTTTTTAAATGAAGGTTACGTTATATGTCGAGTAAGGAATTAACCGGTAAGGAAAAAGCGGCTGTTTTGTTGATTTCACTTGGAGACGAGGTGGCATCGCAGATAATGAAAAACCTGGATATGACTGAGATCAGTCAACTTACAAACATAATGTCCAGGATGAAGCAGGCCCCACGCAATGTTGTTTCGAATGTCCAGGATGAGTATAGAACTATTGTAAGCGACGATCAAATTAAGGGCGGCACTGAGTACACTAAAAAAGTGCTGGCTAAAGCTCTTGGTGATGACAAAGCCAACAAAATCATCGAAGGAGCTATGGAGGATAATCCCCTGGAGTCCTTGAAATGGATGGATTCAAAGAGCCTGGTAAATTTTGTTAAGGGAGAGCATCCCCAGACTGTTTCTCTGATTGTTGCCCACTTGGATCATGATAAGGCCGCAGAGGTCTTATCTGCGCTTCCAGACAATCTCCGGGTGGACGTTGCTTTTAGAATGGCCAACCTAGAGGGGATTCCCAAAGATGTTTTGAGTGATCTGGAAGATGCGCTTAGGATTCAGATGAGAGGGGCCACAAACCTCTCGGAAAAGAAGGTTGGTGGCCTGAAGTCGGTTGCGGAGATACTAAACCGCCTGGAACGTAGTACTGAAGAATTCATAATGGAGAGGATAGAAGAGGAGGACTCGGAACTTGCTGATGGTATACGCAAGCTTATGTTCATATTTGACGACCTGCTCAACATTGACGACAAGGGCATTCAGGCAGTTCTTAAAGAGGTAAGTTCCGAAGAGCTTTCGCTGTCTCTTAAGACTGCCAACGAGGCGATGAGGGAAAAGATTTTCAAGAACATGTCCAAGCGGGCGGCACAGATACTAAAAGAAGATATGGAATCACGCGGTCCTACAAAACTCAGCGATATAGAGAAGGCTCAGCAGGCGATTGTAAATGTAGCCAGGCGGCTTGAGCAGGAGGGGAAAATTATTCTTGGAGGAAAAGGCAGCGAGGAAGTGGTTGTCTAGCACTTTTAAAAAAGGTGTTGTTCAGGCCGAGCCTTATGGGCTTAAAGAGTTTGCCCCTGCAATTGGTGGAGAGGTAACCAATGAACGGGATGCTTATGAAAAAGGTTTTAAGGCTGGCGAAGAGGCTGGTTATGCTTTTGGTGAGCAGAAGGCAAAGCTTTTTTTTGAGCGTATGAATGGGATTTTAGAGGAACTATCTAACTTCAGTGAGAAGATGCGTGATAAGCTTGAGCCAGAAGTTGTAGAACTTGTATTTGAAGTAGCCAGAAAGGTGGTTCACGCCGAGGTTCAGACGAACAAAGATGTGGTTGTAAACATTGCCAGGGAAGCTCTTAAAAGTGTGGGAAATTGGAAAGAAATCATTATTTGTGTAAACCCTGTAGATTACGACTACATAACAAAGAACGGAAAAGACCTTGCAGGTATGAGCCGTACGGTAAGCTTTGAGTCTGATGAATCTATCCAGCCTGGCGGATGTATTATACAGGAGGAATATGGAGAGATAGATGCCCGTATTGACGAGCAATTAAATGAGATATATCATGAAGTCAAAAAGAAGTGAAGTTACGGAGTAAATCGTGACGAATCCCACTCTTGAAGGCTATCGCAATATTGTACGTAATTCGACCCCTCTTAAAATCTACGGGAAGGTTGTACAGGTTGTGGGGCTTATAATTGAGGGTATGGGTATTGGTTCTTCTATCGGGGATGTATGTAATATCGATACCAGAGAAGGGCCGGTGGAAGTGGAGGTGGTGGGTTTTAAAAGCGACCGTCTTCTCATGATGCCTCTTGGTGATATGCGTGGTGTTCAGCCAGGAAGCCGTATCGTAGCAAAGGGGAAAACAACCTATGTGTCTGCCGGGCCACAGCTTCTTGGTCGTATCCTGGACGGTATGGGAACTCCTCTAGACAGCGGAGATAAGCCGACCGGCGTAAATTATCCTATTTATTCTTCACCTATAAATCCACTTAAAAGAGGGCGTATTGTAACACCCATAGACATTGGCATACGAGCTATGAACGGGCTTCTTACCGTGGGCCGAGGCCAGAGGATGGGTATCATGGCGGGTGCAGGAGTAGGTAAAAGCGTGTTGATGGGAATGATTGCCCGAAACACCGAGGCTGACCTGAACGTTATAGCCCTGATAGGCGAGCGTGGCCGTGAGGTAAGAGAATTTCTGGAGAAGGATCTGGGGAAGGAAGGTTTAAGGCGTTCGGTATTGGTAATTGCCACATCGGATCAACCCCCGCTGGTTAGAATCCGCGGGGCTTTTCTGGCAACAGCGATTGCAGAGTATTTTCGGGATCAAGGGAAAGATGTGCTTTTGATGATGGACTCCCTGACGAGATTTGCCATGGCGCAGCGTGAAGTCGGTCTGGCTGTGGGAGAACCCCCTACGAGCAAAGGTTATACTCCGTCTGTTTTCGCGCTTCTACCCAGGCTGCTGGAACGGGCCGGGCCTGTGGAAAGCGGAGGGAGCATTACAGGCCTCTACACAGTGCTTGTCGAGGGAGACGACATGACAGAGCCAATAGCAGATTCGGTGAAATCAATAGTGGACGGACACATAGTTTTATCCAGAGAACTTGCCAACCATAACCACTATCCTGCAATTGATGTGCTTCAAAGCATCAGTCGTGTAATGCCGGATATTGTGGATTCTAAGCATATAGAACTTCGAGGGCGGCTTGTCGAAATTCTCTCAACTTACAAACATTACGAAGATATTGTTACAATCGGCGCATACACGGCCGGTAGCAATCCCAAGCTGGATTATGCACTGTCCATGCTGGATAAAGTGAATAATTATCTGCGGCAAAAAATGGGAGAAAAGATGGATTTAGGTGATAGTCTTCAAGGGCTGTACAATCTTTTTGAGAATGTGGAACCGATATGAAAAAGAAGTATTCCGGTATACATAAGTTAAGGAAGTGGAAGGAGGAAAGAATCCAGAACGAGATGGGGGTTTTAAACCATACACTTGATGACGATAAGAAAAAACTTGCGGTAATCAAGACGTCTGTTTCAGATAATGACGGTGTTATTGAGAGATTTTTTAAGGAAGGAGTCCTTACAAGTATTCATGAAATCAGGCTTCATTCCAGCTATATGACGCATCTTTCCAGACAGATGCAAAGGCAGGAATCTTTGGTTGAACTCAGAAACGAGGAAATGCGCAAAAAACGCATGGAGCTTGGAGAGGCTGCCAAACAAAGAAAAATTGTTGAAACTCTTCGGGATAAGGCGTGGGCGGAGTTTCTCCGGCAGGGAAATAAAAAGGAGCAGAAAGAACTGGATGAGGCGGCAATATTACGTCATTCAAGACGCAGATAGAGATTTTTTATTTTAGTGACAAAGATAGGCAGAAGATGAAGAAAAAAGGTGATAAGTATATGGTAAACATGTTCCTGCTCTTTATTGCAGCGTTTATTTTTGTAATGGTACAACCTTGCGCTGCCATTGATGACGCTTCTATGATCGCCAATAAACGGCTGGAACTCGACCAGAAAGAGGCGAAACTTAAAAAGAAGGAAGAGCGCCTACTGGTTCTTGAAAGCACTCTTGAGGGAAAAATCAAAGAGTATCAGAAACTTGTAAAAAAAGCGGAAAACTACTTGAAAGAGATAAAAGTCATTCGTGATGAGGATATGGTGCACCTTATCAAAACCTATGAGGCTATGCCTGCCGAGGCTGCTGCAGGAAGAATTGCTAAGCTGGAGACATCTCTTGCCGTCAAGGTCTTAAGGGGGATGAAAACACGCTCGCTGGGGAAAGTAATGGCTCAATTAAATCCTTCCAGAGCTGCAAAACTTTCCAAATTAATGGTTGCTCGCTAGATAAAAGATGTAATAGTTCGCTTAAAAATGCTAAATTATTTTGTAACCGTTCACGCAGACTCTATATTTCTGCACTCTGATATCTGCACCCTTTTTTATCTAAATGAACATAAAAAAAGATCAAAAGAAAATTCTCTATATCGAAGATAATGTCGAGAACCGGATTCTGGTCAGGCGTATTCTCGAAAGTCACGGTTACGAGTTTCACGAGGCTGGTGATGCGAGTAAAGGTATGTGTATGGCCCAACAGTTAAAGCCGGACCTTATACTTATGGACATCAACCTGCCCGGTCTGAGTGGATGCGAGGCTGCGACCAGGTTGAAGAGTATGGACGGATTTCTAACTACTCCAATTGTTGCATTGACAGCCAAGGTGCTTGAAGGGGATAGAGAAAGAGCCGTAATATCCGGATGTGACGGATATATCGCAAAACCTATAGACGTGGATACCTTTACGGAGTCTATCGGTAAGTATTTAATGGGAGAGCGCGACAAACTGACCGAGGATGAAGAACTTGCATATCTAAGACAATATTCGAATGACCTGGTTAATAGGCTGGAGGAGAAGATAGATGTCTCCCTTACGGATGAACTGACAGGCGTGGGGAATCGTCGTTACGCCCTGTTGAGATTTGCTGAAGAGCTCTCCAGGTGCAGGCGTTTCGATATAAAAGCATCTCTTCTTCTTTGCGATATAGATTTTCTGAAAAAAATAAATGTGACGTTAGACTATGATGCCGGTAATTATGTTCTAAAGGAAACAGCCAAACTGCTTTCAGTTAGCAGAAGAAAATTCGATGTTCTGGCACGGCTCGACAAGGACGAATTTATTCTGTTTTTATATAATGTTGAGGCTAATATGGCTCGCAAAGCCGCCGAGCGTTTCATCGCTCAGGTTGCGGCTACTCCATACATATATGACGGTTTTAGAATTGATGTTGCAATGACCATAGGGGTATTTGCTCTTGATATAAAAAATCCGAAACTTACGGCAGAAAGTCTGCTTGAAATGGCGGATTTGGGATACCAAAATATCCACCATAAAGGTGGAGAGAGAGTTTTTTTGTTGGGCGGGGGGACTTCGCATGAAAACGGAGAAAAATTAGAGTAATGGGCAAAAACAAGCGACCCAAAAGAGTTTTATATATTGATGACAACAACGAGAGCAAGCTGCTTGTAACGCGCATGCTTGAAGCAGAGGGCTGCGGAGTGATTCTAAGCAGTGATGGTGTTCATGGTATGGAACTGGCGGTTACCCTTGAGCCTGACATTATTCTTGTGGACCTAAACCTACCCTTTATGGATGGTTACGAGACTGCAACACGACTGAAATCAATAATCTTTAAGAAAAAACGTTCCACGCCTATTATTGCTACATCGGTTTATTCATCATATGAAGAAAGGGATATGTCCATAGCAGCAGGGTGTGACGGTTTTATCCCAAAGCCTATGGATGTCGATACTTTCATTGATACGTTGAACAAATATTACTGCGGCTACCGCGATAGTATACCTCCGGCCAGGGAAAGAGATGCGCTTGTCCATTACCACCAAAAGCTCGTTAAAAAACTTGAAGCCAAAGCTGCTGCCGTACTGCTTGATGAAGATACTGGGATATACAACGAGCAGTATCTTTACAAGCGGCTGGATGAAGAGGTCTCCCGCGCAATTCGGCTTGAGCAGCCGTTTTCACTTGTAATGATAAAGGTAGAATCTAAGGTTCCGCCTGGCAAGACGAATTGGAATGAAGATAAACGCATAGCTTTTAAAAGAATTGCTGATATTTTAAAGCTCAATAAACGGGCTTTTGATGCTGCTGTGAAAATGAATGATAATTCCTATTGCCTGATACTTGGAAGCTGCCCTGCCAAAGACGTGCTCATGGTTGCGGAAAGAGTCTGCGACAAACTGCTTAATTGTACCGCAGGATTAAATATTACTTTTAACTTTTCGATCGGGACGAACACCTATAACTGCGGTGATTTTGACCTGACTCTTTTCTTGAAATCCGCCCGAGAAAATGCTGCCCCTTTCCCTTAGGGCTTGTCACAAAATAACTTGCGTTTTTCGCGCTCAGCTTTGAATTGGAT
>CAYWZR010000040.1:0-13142 GCA_964462885.1 uncultured Nitrospirota bacterium | reverse complement strand
AGTGTTTGAGCCAGTTCGTTGTTCCATAAAGGCACGGTAAAAAAGTGCCGTGGTTTACCTGTCTTTTCATTATTGATTTTTAACGTGCCGTAAATCAGTTTTTCTGTCACAACCGCTTCGTCGACTTCATTTTTTTCAACATGTTCAAGAAATTGACTATAGGGAATCTCTTTACGTACGGTCTTTGTCGCAAATTGAAAGAAATAGAAGGAGGCGAAAAGGACAACAGCGTAAAGAATTAGTGTAAAGTCAGGCCGCCACCAGAACTTCCGCTCTCCTGGTTTGTTGATTTCGATATCCGGCTTTTTACCCGCCATCTTGAAATCTGTTTTCGCCATTAATAATCTCCCTTTGCTACTCGACCTTTATTGCGGCATAAAAACTGATGGAGCCCCTGACAATAAGAAAAAGAGCTGTATCCCCCTTTTTAAGCTTGCTCATAGAGTTTCTGTAATCATTAATGTTTTCGATATTGTGCCTGTTGACCTGGATAATAGCGTCTCCTCTTCTTATGCCTCCCAGGTAGGAAGGGCTTCCTTTTTCGACCCTTACAACAATAACCCCTTCAGTTGTGTCAAGACCGAGTTGCTCTGCAATGTCCGGCGTGACTTGCTGTACGGACATGCCTAAATTAGTTATTGGTTCACCGGCCTTTGCGATCTCACTTTCTTTCATTTGTTCAATCTTGGCCTTGAGAGTTTTTACTTTTCCATCTCGTATAACCTTTATTTTTACCTTTTGGCCAATAGGAGTCATTGCTACAATAGACGGCAGGCTTCTCATTTTACTTATTTTTTTTCCGTCAAATTCGATGATCACGTCTCCCCTTTTTATCCCAGCCTTTTCCGCTGGGCTGCCTTTTACCACACTGCCTACCAAACCACCTTCAGATGAAGGAAGTTTAAAGCTTTCGGCAAGTTCTTTTGTGATCTGCTGTAGCGAAACACCGAGCCAGCCTCTTGTTACACTTCCCTTCTCCTTGAGCTGGGGAATGATCCGTTTCGCCATATTTATCGGAATGGAAAATCCTATCCCCACATTGCCGCCCGATGGTGTGTAGATGGCTGCATTTATTCCGATAACCTCCCCTCTTGTGTTAAAAAGAGGGCCACCGCTGTTTCCCGGATTAATTGATGCATCCGTCTGTATGAAATCGTCATATGGACCAGAGCCGATTTCCCGGCCTGTTGCGCTTACAATCCCCGCCGTAACCGTCTGCCCCACACCAAAGGGGTTTCCTATTGCCAGTACCCACTCTCCGACCTGAATTTTATCGGAGTCTCCAATATTCACCACCGGTAGGTGGTCATGACCCTTGATCTTTATCAAGGCGATATCGGTCTTCGGATCTCTTCCCACAACCTCTGCCTTAAATTCCCTCTCATCGGAGAGCTTCACTATAATTTCGTCCGCATTCTCCACAACATGGTTGTTGGTGAGAATATAACCCTTTTCATCTATAATAAATCCCGAACCGAGGCTCTGGGTTTTATATTCTCTCTGAGGCATGCTGCGGAAAAATTTGTTAAAAAAGTCGTCTCCGAAGAACTCTCTGAAACGGTCGTTTGGAGCAAAAGGCGATCGCCCTAATCCCTTTTTATGAATGACTTTTGTAGTAGAAATATTAACAACTGCCGGTTTTTCTTTTTTTACCACATCAACAAATGACGGAAATCCTCCACTGTCTTTGGAAACAGATAAAATCTCTTCGGCTTCTGCAAAAGCCCTTGCCGGCATATTCCATATAAGCGAGACAAAAAACCACGCCACAAAGACAAACCCGGCTGCGGTAATAAAGGAAACCACTTGATGCCTGCTAGTTTTCATTTCTTTTCCTCCTTTTTTCGAGATGAGTTTTACGACCTTTACCTTTATTAAAGGTTTTTACTTTACTTAGATTTTTAATCCGGGAAATTATCACCAGGAAGACAAGTCCGAAATTATTGGCAGAACGTGTTTTGCACTTTCCCGGCCCTCTTTAATAGCCTCTTTTGCCCTATCGAATTCAAGTAGGCCGATATGGGCAAGACGTGGAGCTATTACCACATCCGGAGGCTCGCCCGCCATTCTGCTGCGCGTGATGCTATCCTGCATTATATTTATAGAACTCGATACCACCTCGAAAAGGCCGGGAGTGCCAATATTCGAGTTAAAAAGCTGCGATAGAAATGCGTTGGCTTTCTGTTTGAACTCCTCCGAAAGCCTGTCAATAAGGGTGGCCTCGGCACTCATTTTTATGTCTTTTTCGATAGTTCTGAGACGTTTTTTGCGGTGCTTACCAACGATGTTGCCATTTAGGTTGACGGCAATGACTATTTCCGCACCCATTGCACGGCATAGGGATATCGGTACCGGATTAACCAAGCCTCCGTCTACCAGCCAACGATCGTTCATTCTTGCAGGGGTAAATATTCCGGGCAAGGCGATCGATGCCCGAATTGCATTTAGAAGGGAACCTTTTTTCAGCCAGACTTCCTGTCCGGACTCCATATCGGTAGCTACTGCTGCAAAAGCGGTCGAAAGATCCTCAATAAGTGGATCTCCTATACGTTCACGGAAGAAATCGACCAGTCTCTTTCCCTCGACAAACCCTCCGCCCATAAGCATCTTGATGTCCAGATAATGAAACATTATCTTCCTGTCCAACTTCATAACCCAACCTTCGAGTTCCTCGAGTCGATCAGATGCATAAAAAGCCCCGACAAGCGAGCCTATGGATGTTCCACACACAATGTCTGGACTTATTCCGTGCTTGGAAAGTTCGCGTATAACACCTATGTGAGCCCAGCCACGGGCGGAACCGCTGCCAAGAGCGAGGCCTATAACTCGCTTCTTTGAATTTTTTGAATTCGATGCGTTCATTGTCAGTTCAATAAGAAAACGACTGGTGAAAAAAATGAAACCAGTGAAAAAAAGGTCGATGCCCCAGGAAACTAAGACACCTGCTTCTTATTTAAAATTTACCATAAAAATACAAATTGTCAATGCAGATTGCAGAAAAAAATCCTTAACTTAAGGAGGTTTTCAGGCTTGCCTTCTGCAAAGCTCAGCGACTTGAGCCTGAACTTACTCTCCAGCTTTTTACATAAGCGTCACTCGAGGTATAATATATAAACCCAGGTTGAGCGATTCGTTCAGTTAGGAAAGCATTACGTTGGCAATGTGGGGTGAGAGAGAGAATTCGAATCCCTTATTGTTTACCGTACTTTTTGTGCAATCCACTACATACTTATTAAGTTACTAATTTAATGCCAGAAGCGGTTGTAATTATCCCTGCCCGTTACGCCTCCACCCGGTTTCCCGGTAAGCCACTGGCCCTTATTGGAGGCCGGCCCATGATCCTTCACGTTTTGGAAAGAGTAGGAGGCGCGAAGTTGGTCTCGGATGTTATCGTGGCTACGGATGATCAGCGGATACGGTCCGTGGTGGAATCCGCAGGTGGGAGAGTTGTCATGACATCTGAAAGCCATAAAACAGGTACTGATCGGGTTGCTGAGGTTGCCCGAAATCTTTCTTGTGATATAATCGTCAATGTTCAGGGAGATGAACCCTTTATTCAGGGAACTGTAATTGATGATCTTGTCCGTGCTCTGCAGAAGGAGAATTCTTCAGCGGAAATGGCTACGCTTGCGGTGAAAATAGACTCTGCTAAAGAGATCCTTAACCCTAATGTTGTGAAGGTGGTCTGGGGGGAATCAGGGCAGGCCCTTTACTTTTCCCGCTCGCCGATTCCTTTTTACAGAGATGCTCGGGGCACTTCTGCTAGTTACGAATCTTTCTGCTTCAAACATATAGGCGTTTATGGATACAGGCGAAACGTGCTGTTGCGTTTAAGCAGAGCCAAGCCCGGTGTGCTTGAACGTATAGAGAAGCTTGAACAGTTGAGAGCCCTGTCCATGGGTATTAAAATAAAGGTTGTGGAAACTTCATATGACTCCCTTGGCATTGACACACCGGAAGACTTATCAAAGGCAGAACAATGGCTAAGTTCATCTTCATAACAGGAGGGGTTGTCTCTGCGCTCGGCAAAGGCATAGCCTCGGCATCTATAGGGGCTTTGCTTGAAGGCCGCGGTTTCAAGGTTACCCTGCAGAAGCTTGATCCATATATAAATGTGGATCCGGGCACTCTGAGTCCTTTTCAGCACGGAGAAGTTTTCGTTACCGATGACGGAGCTGAGACCGACCTCGACCTTGGGCATTATGAGCGGTTCACATCATTTACAGCGCTCCAGAAGAATAACTTCACTACTGGCAGAATCTATTACAACGTTCTTAACAAGGAACGGCGTGGAGACTATCTGGGGGATACGGTTCAGGTGATCCCGCATATTACTGATGAGATCAAGGGTATGATTAAATCGGTGGCTGACGGCTATGATGTTGTGCTGGTGGAAATAGGAGGCACGATAGGCGATATCGAAAGTCTTCCATTTCTGGAAGCAATAAGGCAGATGCGTTACGACATGGGGGCCGAAAACGTTATTTATGCTCACCTGACACTGGTTCCTTTTATCCATGCTTCGGGAGAACTAAAAACTAAACCTACCCAGCACAGCGTAAGAGAACTAAGAGCAATCGGTATACAGCCGGATATTCTCCTGTGCCGCACCGAGGTTCCCTTCGGGGATGACACCAAGAAAAAAATCGCTTTGCACTGTAACGTAGAGACAGATTCCGTCATTATGGCCCCTGATGTGGAAACGATATATGAAGTGCCGCTTGTTTATCAACAAGAGGGCCTCGACGACCAGATTATAAAAAAGCTCCGGATGGAAACCAGAAAGCTGGTAATGGATGACTGGAGGGAGCTTGTAGATAGGCTTAAAAACCCGCAGGATGCGGTTCGTATCGCTCTTGTTGGAAAATACGTGGGACTCAAGGATTCCTATAAAAGCCTCTATGAAGCCTTAGTGCACGGAGGTATAGCTAACCACGCTGGTGTGGATGTGCAGTGGGTGGATGCTGAGGAGATCGAAAAAGAGGGACCGGAACGATTTCTTATGGAAGTGGACGGAGTGCTTGTTCCAGGCGGGTTTGGAAATCGCGGTTCCGAAGGAAAAATTTCGGCCATAAAGTATGCACGCGAAAAAAAGATTCCCTTTTTAGGAATCTGTCTGGGGATGCAATTAGCGGTTGTGGAGTTTATGCGGAATGTATGCGGTATGAATGGAGCCAACAGCACTGAGTTTAACACTGATACGGATTATCCGGTTATTTACCTCATGGGTCGATGGTATGATTTTCGCCGGGGTGTTGTGCAGGAACGCTCTGCAGGCTCTGACAAAGGAGGCACAATGCGGCTTGGCGCTTACCCCTGCAACCTTGTGCCCAACTCTATTGCACTGGAGATGTACGGTGAAGACCGCATTTTCGAGCGCCACCGCCATCGATTTGAATTCAATAATAAATTCAGGGAGATTCTCACAATCAACGGTCTCTCAATAAGCGGTCTTTCGCCTGACGGAGAACTGGTGGAAATAGTCGAGGTACTTGACCATCCATGGTTTCTTGGCTGTCAGTTTCATCCGGAATTCAAATCAAGGCCCAGAAATCCGCATCCTCTTTTTAAGGGTTTTATTAAAGCTGCTCTGAGGTCTAAAAATGCGCTTTTGGCACGTTCGGAGAATTAATTCATGGGCAGAATGCGGATTGCGCTCTTATTGCTCCTGCTCCAAAGTCTCATAGGGTGTGTGTCTAGTTCTACGCTGGAATTAAAAGTTACAGAACTGCATGAAGCGCGTAAGAACATGGAGAAGTTACAGGAGGATTACTCCACTCTAAGGCGACAGGAAGCCAAGGTAAGCGCTGAGCGAGATCGATTGAATGTGGCATTGAAAAATGTAGTTCAAGATAAAGAGATACTCGAATTGAAGGTGGAGGAACTCCAAAAGAGGTTAGAGGCAAGCAAGCAGGATACTGCCGCGCTGGAAGACAAGGCTGAGGAACTGAAAGAGAATTTAAAGAGCAGCCGCGGTTCTTTATCTTCCCAGATAGCAGAATTAATAGATCAAACTAGACGTCTTTCAGAAGACAATACAGCGCTTTTAGGCAGAATTGATGATCTTACCGGCAAGTCTGCAGAAAGTCGTAAAAGAATCGAATCTCTGTCTCTTAAGATAAGTGAACAAAACACTGAGATAAATACTCTTGCAACTAATCTCGATGAAAAGGAGAGTACGATAAAAAAACTCTCGGCAAACCTTCACGAGAAAAATATCGAAATCAAAAACCTCAAAGCCAGGCTTCTTGAGAAAGATACTGAAATAAAAGGCCTAAAGGAAAAGGTGCAGGAAAAAGAAATTGCTGATTCCGATCAGAAAAAAGAATCAAAAGCCCCGGTACCGGATAAAGAAAATAACGACGATGGAAAATAAAATTACCCCTGTAAATGTAGCTGGAGCTATTATTGGCGGAAGGGATCTTGCTCTTATCGCTGGTCCTTGCGTTATTGAGAGTGAGACTGCCGCTCTGCGGGCTGCTGAGCAACTATCGGAAATCGCCCGGAAACTGTCCATTCCGTTTATTTACAAAAGTTCTTACGACAAGGCAAATAGAACATCTGTTGACTCCTTCAGAGGCCCTGGCAGAACCGATGGATTAAAGATACTAGATAGGGTTAAACATGATTTTGGATGTCCGGTTATTTCTGATGTACACACGGCTGAAGATGCGGTAGCAGCCTCGCAGGTACTGGATATAATTCAGATCCCCGCATTCTTATGCCGTCAGACAGATCTGCTTACAGAATCTGCGAAAACCGGTAAACCGGTAAATGTGAAAAAAGGCCAGTTTCTCTCCCCTTACGATGCAAAAAATATCGTAGCAAAATTACGTACAGCAGGATGTAAAAATGTTCTGCTTACGGAACGCGGTACATTGCTTGGATATAACAACCTGGTTGTGGATATGCGATCTCTGGCGATTATGCGATCTTTTGGCGTCCCCGTGGTCTTTGACGCTACGCATAGCGTGCAGCTTCCGGGTGGACAGGGTGGCAGTTCAGGCGGTCAGCGGGAGTTTGTGCCTTTGCTTGCAAGATCTGCCGTGGCGGCAGGCTGCGATGCCGTGTTTTTGGAGGTACATGAATCTCCTGATAATGCGTTGTGCGACGGGCCCAATATGATTGCTATCAAGGATCTGCCGGACCTATGGAAAGTTTTGTGCGAAATCCGGGAGGTTGTGCATGACAAGATTTGATATAAGGGCGGGGTTGGCATATCCGACTAATCAGTTAGGTCTGACCGGTCCGGCCGATTTTAAAATAATAAGGTCGGGCTAACATCAAACGACCCGGCCAGAGGGCAACTGACTCTGGTACTGATACTGGAAGTGGAGGTAGAACCGGTTGCTGGAGCAGGCAAAAAGAGTCCTTAAGATTGAGGCTGAGGCCATTAATAAAATGGCCGAGAGGCTTAATAGTAGATTTGATGAAGCGGTTGACCTGATACTTAAGTGCAAAGGGCGTACTGTTATCACCGGCATGGGCAAGTCCGGTTTGATAGGCAAGAAAATATCTTCTACGCTGGCATCCACCGGTACTCCCTCTCTTTTTCTTCACCCTGCGGAAGGCAGCCACGGCGACCTCGGCATGGTTGCCCGCGGAGATGTGGCTATAGCTCTGTCCAATAGCGGCGAAACAGAAGAAATAATCAGGCTTTTGCCTGTTTTAAGAAGGATGAGTATAAAGATTATCTCGCTTGTAGGAAACATGAGATCTACCTTGGCCATGCGCTCTGATATAGCTTTGGATGTGTCGGTGGACAAGGAAGCATGCCCTCTTGGTCTTGCGCCTACCGCCTCTACCACCGTGGTTCTGGCAATGGGAGATGCACTGGCCATGGTAGTTCTGGAGCGTCGCGGGTTTCGCAGGGAGGATTTCGCCATGTTTCACCCGGGCGGTACTTTGGGCAAACGCCTGATACTTACTGTTGGGGATCTAATACATGCTGACATGGAGGTTCCAAAGGTTGAAAAGCAACTCCTAATGAAGGATGTACTTCTTGAAATATCTGCAAAGCGTCTTGGAATGACCACTGTTGTTGATGAAAATGAGTGTTTTATCGGTGTGATTACAGATGGAGATCTCCGGCGCGGTTTTGAACGCTGGGGTACAAACTTCTTATCGCTTTCAGCAGAGGAAGTTGCATCATCAAAGCCGAAAACAATTACAAAAGGCTCCCTTGCCGCTGAAGCTATAGCAATTATGGAGAAGCATGAAATCACCTCTTTGATAGTCGTGGGAGCCAGCGGGCGTGCAGAAGGAGTACTTCATCTGCATGATCTGCTTAAGGCTGGAATTGTTTGAATTTTTAAAATAATGCAAAGGGCGAAAGATGGAGGTTGCTGATGAACGATAATAATCATGATTTTGAGGTGCTTGCACGCAAAGTAAAAATGTTGATTCTGGATGTCGATGGTGTAATGACCGACGGAAGAATAATTCTTGATAATGACGGCAATGAGTTTAAGTCTTTTGATGTGCGGGACGGGCATGCGCTTAAACTTGCTGGCCGGGCCGGTCTTGTGCTTGCTGTTATTACAGGAAGAACCTCTAAGGTAGTTGAAAGACGTATGAAGGAGCTTGGCATAAGCGAGGTTTACCAGGGAGTTTTTAATAAAATATCAGTTTACAAGGACTTATTAAAGAAATATAATTTTTCGGACGAAGAGATTGCATATATGGGAGATGACGTGGTGGATGTTGCTGTATTGGACGTGGTGGGGCTGCCTGCTGTTCCATCGGATGCTGATGCCGAGTCTACTTCCAGGGCACGGTTTATTTCTGAAAGTTGCGGCGGACGCGGGGCAGTACGGGATTTTGTGGAGAAAATTCTTCGCGCTCAGGGTGTATGGGAATCCTTGATTTTTAGAAAGTAATTTAGGTGAATCCTATGCTTTCAGCCTTCGGCCTTCAGTTTTCAACCTGCTTTGTATGAACATACCCACGGCAATAACAATCAGCCGGTTTCTTATGGTTCCGGTTTTTATAGCTGTGGTTGAGAGTCATCCTGTCTGGGGCGCTATTGTCTTTTCAGTTGCTTCACTTACGGATTTTCTTGACGGTTACTTGGCACGTCGAGCACGCCAGGTAACGAAGCTGGGCATTATTCTTGATCCACTGGCTGATAAGTTTCTGATTATCGCAGCGCTTATTGTTCTTGTGGACCTGGAGCTTGTAGAGGCATGGATTGTAATTGTCATTGTCATAAGAGAGTTTCTTGTTACCAGCCTAAGGCTGGTAGCTCTTTCACAGGATATGGTGATTTCGGCCGAAACCGGAGGCAAGTACAAAATGGGCTTCCAGATAGCTGCGGTTTTGCTCTTTCTTGTGAACTACTCAGGGCTGATCAAGTGGATGGCTCTGTCATGGTCGGCCCTTATTTTTATCTGGGTGGCAATGATTCTGGGCGTGGTTTCGGGTGTGCAATATTTTGTTCAATTCGTGAGACGCCTGTGAACCAGTGGCCTACATATTTTATCTGCTATCTTGTTGGATCAGTGACAGTCGGTCCGATTTTGGCACGCCTTCGTGGGGTTGATTTAAAGACGATAGGAAGCGGAAATATAGGAGCCACCAACGTGTTGAGGGCTCTAGGCAAAAAGGCGGCAATAGTTACACTGGTTGGCGATACGCTGAAGGGCAGCGTGGCTGTTTTGCTGGGGATGCACTTCCTGGGTGATCCGGTAAGGGTTGGACTTTGTGGAATAAGCGCAATTATCGGTCATAACTTCCCGGTTTTTTTGAAGTTCCGCGGTGGTAAGGGGGTTGCAACAAGCCTTGGAGTGCTTGCTGCGTATCTGCCTCTTACCGCTGTCGGGTTTGTAATAATATGGGGTATTGTCTTCCGTATGTGGAAAATATCTTCCCTGGCTGCATTGGTTGCTTTTTCAGGGGTATTTCTGATAGCGTATTTTATGTATCAGGAGGAATTTCCTGTAATTACGGGCATGTTTGTCCTGATTACGGTTATGCACAGAGGCAATATATTACGCCTTATTAAAGGGGCTGAACCTCGTGTAGGAGGGTAGGCGCTACGGGTATTGATTCTATGGGGACTCGGATGACGAGGGTATGGGCGCTGTTACTTCTTGCTGGTTTTTTAGTTCTTGTTCCGGCAGTCGCACAAGTCGGTCATCCCTCTGGACGCTCCCTGGGTTTGAATTCATCAGACCCTGAAGCACACGCACTTTATATGCTCCAGCTAGCCAGGGGAAAACTAGCCCTAGGCGATACAGATGGTGCTGTTTCTATGGCCGAAAGGGCGATAATAGAGGCGTCTGATTTTCCAAGTTCTTACTTTCTGCTTGCCCGTATATATTTTGTAGAGGATTTTTTCCGCTCAGCGCTTCTTGTCTCGGACGGATTGCTTGCCTGGTTGCGTAATTTTCGCTGGTCCCTTGCCGCTTTGGGTGGAAGCAGTACTGTGCTGTTTACTGCTGCTATTATTTCGGTTTTTATTGGTTGGGTTGTTTTATTTTTTAAAAGCATTCCACTTGTTCTGCATGATTTAAAGGAAGGAAATGTAGATTGGCGTATTCTTTTGCTCTCTGCGGCCTCTGTGTTTTTGGGGCTGTTTTATCCCATATGCTTTTTTTCTATGATTTTTTGGCCATACCTTGTACGCCGTGAGAAATTATTTCTATGTATAATTCCTGTAGTAATGATCCTCTCGTATTGGACTCTGACTGTAATTGCGTCGAATTTTCTATTTCCTGTCTCTCCCAGACTTAAAGCTGTTGTAGCTGTGCAGGAAGGGCATGGATCCCAGTATGCACTGGATATGTTGACTCCTCCCTGGACTGCTGAGGAAAAATTTTCCCTGGCTATGGTTTTCAGTAAGAGAAAACAACACAAAAAAGCTATTGAACTATACTCTGGAATTGACAAACAATGGGATCATTACGCCAGGGCGCTTAACAACATCGGTGCTAGTTACTACAGACTGGGTCAACCGGAGAAAGCCATAGAATACTTCGAGCAGGCATTCAGTTCAGGGTTTTCCTCCGTTGAGTATAATCTCAGCCAGATTTACAGGGATGGTCTTCGGTTTGACAAAGGAGAACGGTTATTTAAAAATTTGCAGGCCCGTGATCCTGATTCTGTCTTCAGGTTTATGTCATCTGACAGGGTAGTGGTGGACGAACAACTTCCACGGATGGCACTTTGGAGCTTAGCCTTACGGCCAAGTGAGCAGATGAATGCCTTGAGGAGCTCGCTCTGGAAGCCGCTGCTTGGGATTATTCCCTTAAAATTTGCTCCCGGGGTTGGAGTCGTCTTGCTTGTGCTGTTTCTTATCCTGGAATCCAGGCCTAGTAAGATGTTGAAAACTTATAGATGCAGAAAATGCGGCTCTGTTCACTGCGGTAGATGTGAAAAACGTCTTTTTAAAGCAAACGTCTGCAATTCCTGTTATCTGGGCTCCTTGAGAATAGATCAAAGCGATCCCCAGGAGCGTATTGCAAAAATACTTCAGACGCAAAAACACTACGACAACCGAATGCGTGTCACAAAAATACTGGCACTTTTCCCTGGGCTTGGAAATTATTTTCTGGGACGCTGGCTTTCGGGCTTTTTGTTGCTTTTGTTATTTGTTATTTCCCTTGAAGTAGCTTTTCTTGCCGGCTTTCTGTTCTGGGTGCCATTGTCTTTTAATGGTTTTAATGTCCGTTTTGCCGGATTAATAACAGCTTGTGGTCTTGTTGTAACCAGTTATTATGTTGTCAAAAGAGGAGTTATTCGCGGATGGCGCTAGAGGGGAATCTTAAGGATTTCGGTCTTGCCGATATCCTCCAACTTATTTTCTTCCAGAGAAAAACTGGTGTTTTGACTCTAAGAGGACATGTGGATTCAGTTCGCTTGTCTTTTCTTGAGGGAAACGTTGTTATGGCGATATCCAAACGTCGGGAGAAAAGCGCTCGCGTCGGACGGATGCTGGTCCAAAGGGGTTTTATTTCAGAGGAGGATTTAGATAGAGCCCTTGAGTCAAGTAAGGGCTCAGCTGAACGCCTTGGAAAAATCCTTTATTCCGAAGGCAAGATAGGGCTTGAGGATCTGGTGGAAATTGTTTCAGCCCAGATGGCCGAGACAGTTGTGCAGTTGTTTAGTTGGAGAAAAGGGCATTACGAATTTGTAGCTCAGGATGTAGTAATTGATCCGGACGTGGGTGTTTCTTTGGATACAGAACACCTTCTTATGGAAGGTTTGCGGATTACTGATGAGTGGTCTTTGCTTAACGGTAAAATAGACTTGGATACCACCTATGAAAAGGTGCCGGATGCTGAATGCGAAGATCTGGAGGAGAATGAAAAGACCGTTCTATCGTTAATGGATGGTCGAACAGACGTAAATGCCATTATGGATCTAAGTGTCTTGAGCCAACTCGATACAGCCAAGGCAATAGTCGCAATGGAGGACAAAGGGCTTATTACGCCAAAGTCTCCCAGCGAGGTTAGTCACGAACCTATAATAAAAAAAGGGGCAGGTATCAGCGTTGCCCTTGCTAAAATTGCTATTGCCCGCAATACCGTGTTTTATCTTCTGGCCGTCCTGGTTCTTGTTTTAATGCTTGTTTTTACATTTAAGAACTCGCTGGGGATCGCTAACGATATGGGGCGCTACGCAGAAGGTGTAGGCCTTGAGAAGCTCAGGTTGCGCATCGAGATGTTCCGGGCCAAAACCGGCGCCTATCCCAACAGCCTTGATAATCTTGAGGAGTTACCCTCCGTAGTATCTGGTCACCTATATGTTTATCATCATAGGGAAGGTGAAAATGGGTTTACACTTACCGGTTTGGGTCCTGATAGAATTGAAGGAAGCCAAGACGATATTAAGTAACAGTGGCGGAAGAAACAGTTTTTTGACTCTTTGGTGTTGTTATAAAAACCCTGCCTATATCCATTCTTCTGTATACCTTTATGGCCTTGTGAGTAGTTTGTGAGCAACAAAAAAGCTGTTATTCTTTTAAGTGGTGGACTTGATTCCGCGACCGCAGCAGCGACCGCAGCAGCAGAAGGCTATACTCTGTATTGTCTTAGTTTCGATTACGGCCAGCGCCACAAGCAAGAGTTAGAATCGGCGCGTCTTCTGGCCAGATCGCTAGGATGTGTCCAGCATATTGTACTTTCAGCAGACATAAGAGC
>CAYWZR010000039.1:0-13173 GCA_964462885.1 uncultured Nitrospirota bacterium | reverse complement strand
CCATAGTCTTACACGTACGATCTGAATCTTTCCAGAAAGAACTTGACCAGGCAATGGATAAACGGATCAATTCTGCTTTAAAAAGCACTGTTGAGGAACTATTGGGTCCGGAAAGTATCCAGAGAATAGTGGAGATCGCAGACGATAGAATTCGATCCGCCCGGAAGAGTAAACAACTATCCCAGGCAATTAGTAAACTCGTGGACGAAAAGGTGGAGTCTTTTCTAGCCTCTGGTAAAACAATAGAGGAACTTCTGCCCGCAGGCGTTAAAGAAGCCTTGTTCAAGGAAATAACAACCGAACTGCCACGTTTTCTGGAAAAACATTCATCGCTTGTCTACGATCCATCCTTCAGGGAAAAACTCCGAAACCGAGCTAAAAGCGGAGTAAAAGGTCTTCTTGGAAACCTTGGTTTTCTTGCAAGAATTCTATCTGTCAAATTAACTGATGATATGCTGAATTCCAAAATTGACGAACTTTTGGAAGGAAGCTCAGCAGAGATATCGCAAGCGCTTAAATCACCGGAGACACAGAAAAAAATAACGACATTTCTTGAAGAAATAATTGATGGTTTTTTAAAGCGTCCACTTGCAGAGTTTCTAAGCCGCCTCCCCTACAGCAAGGTAACCTCAGCTCGTAACATCATCAAGCAAAACATACTTGAAACAGTTGAGGGCGATAAACTCCATAACCTAATAATGGATGGAATCATAAATAGCATGAATTCCATGGCCAAAGCAAAGTTCGGAAGTGTTCTGAGGCTGACTCTCTCTAAAGAATCAGTGGAAATGGGCAAAGATACACTTAAGAGCAAGGCACTGAAATTTATTTATACGGATGAGTTTGAACGCCTTACACGGCAGACAGTGAAAGGCCTTTTGAATAATATTATAAAAGAAAAAAAGGTAGGAAAACTATCTACTCTGCTTCCTGCTGGCATAGTCCGCGGCTTGGAGCGCTATATTTATGGCCAGATCATGTCTCTTCTTGGCAAAGAGGTTCCAAGGCTTGTGGAGTCTTTAGATGTAAGCTCGATTGTAGAAAGTAAGGTAAATAATCTGGAATTGCTGGAGGTCGAAAGCCTTATCGAAGGAATAATGCGTGAGCAGTTTAAATATATAAACCTTTTTGGAGCACTGCTCGGCGCACTGATAGGCATAATAAACATATTTATATTTTTGTAACAGTTCACAGGAGACGGTTGTCAGGAAATAGAAAAAGCTATGAATTATTTGATCGACCTGATCAGTCCTATAGGGCAGATTGAGCAGGAAAATAGCTCAACTTAGGTTTTAATAAATGGAGCCGAGAATCGGAGTTGAACCGACGACCTGCTGATTACGAATCAGCTGCTCTACCAACTGAGCTATCTCGGCTTAACTACATGTGGATAGACTAAAGGTTGGACGAATAGTATATTTATACAAGGTTCAGCAGGTCAAGTAGCGGAAGTTATTGTGAAAATTATTGTTGTTCAGAAATTATTCCTGATTCGAGACGCTATCAAGTTGTCGGAAAAAGTTTTTGAGCAGCAACGGATTCAGGTCAAGCCCTGCTCTGCTGTGCATAATGGCTGCTATCCTTTCCGCCTCTAAAGGATCACGGTAGGAACGTCTGGAGCGCATTGCATCAAAGAAGTCAGATACTGCGGTCATCTGACTGCATGGATTTTGTTTCCACCCCTTTGGAACCCTAGGATAACCTTCAAAGTTGAAACGCATGTGATGTTCAAAAGCCACAGCTACAGCCAGTCTTGGCACTCCAGGCGTATCCAGCAGGTGCTGTGCTCCTTTTACCGGATGCTGTTTCATTTGTTTCCACTCAGAATCGCTCAGCTGGCCTTTCTTTGATAGGATTTCTTCAGGGACAAATAGTTTTCCTATATCATGAAGCATGGCCGATATGCCTACATCGTGAAGGAGCTGCCCCTCAATGCCCATTGACATAGCCTGGGACAGGTTCAGGATACAAACATTGGTGGAATGAGTGAATGTATACTCATCAGCACTGCGCAAGGCGGCAAGGGCCATGAAAGGATCGGCTTCCTGCTTAAAAGCATCTATAAAATTCGAAACTACATCATAAATACCGGAAACACTAAGTTTGTTATGCTTTTTCACTCCTTCATAAATTTCCATCAGTTTTGCCTGCTCATGAACTGATAGATCTGAAATCGTAAACCTAGGAAGCTGACCACCCTCTCCTACTGCCACCCCTTCCTCTTCCTGTACTACCCTGACCTCCACTTTTCCAAGACGTATATGTTCCGAAGAACGCACTTCCCGCCGCCTATCGTGCTGAAGAGCCAAAGAGCTTATCAGCATCAGCATCTCATCCGGTGTTACACCAGTTATTATTCTTATAGTTCCTATACCACGGTTTTTAAGCAGCTGAGCAAATCTGTTTAAATACATATTGTTGCCAACAGGGCTGCCCTCACAGATCAACTCATCATCAATAATCATAAGAGAGATCTCACCAGTTGACCCAATAGCATCGTCCAGGCAGGAAAATGCACTTGCAATAAGACGTTTCACCTGAATATGTTTTGGAGAATACAGGGCAGCATTCGACACAGCGCTGACCAGTTTACCAATAAATGTCTCCAGCTCGGCTTTTCTGGATTGTGGTATCACAAGCGACCTCTGTTTTTTGCTGTATGAATAGCGGCCCGAGCCAATATGGCCTGCTCTTCGTTTTTTGATCCTGCAATTTTTTCCAGAATCCCAATAACATCATCTAACGGGTAACGGCCAAGACTGCGCACAACCTCGGATTTCAGGCGATTGTGAAGCACCGGATGAAATAGGCTTCTGGAAGAAATAAAACGTTCTAATGCTGGAAGAACATCAGTATTGCCTATATCCGCAAGAGCGTGAATCACCGCCTTTTTAAAATCAAAATCAAAGTCAAACTCCATAAATGGGCTTTTACTTATAATTCTTTCTAAATTATCGAAGACCGTCTTGCTTTTACTGTAAGCAGCAACTTTAACAGCGTTAATCCGTACATCGGCATCCTGGCTTTCCATGTCTTTTAGCAGCATCTGCTCAGCGTCTGGATCCTGAAACTGAAGCATGGCCTTGAGCGTTTCCAGGCGCACTTTATGGTGTGAATGACTTATTTTACTATGCAGATGCTTAAGCACACTTGGATCATCAATATTGCGTAGAATCAGAACAAGGTTTCTGATAAAGTACCAACGTTCATCATTTAGCCTTGAAATAATATCATCCTTGGCCGTAGCCCCCATCTCCGATAGCCTGTCAATCAGGAATCGTCTTATCGAGATTGAGGGTTCCACCGCTAACCTATCAAGCATTGGATTTATAAAAGGCTGGCCTACTTTTTGGATAAGCGTATTGATTTCCGCATGCTTTTCCTTCTCCCAAAAAGCAAGTCCATCAAGTATTTCCTCAAGAAAATCGCCCTGACCGAATTGACATATGCCACCAGAAACGGCAAGAGGAGATAGCCCTTCACTGTCAGCCATAGCATGACTTTCGTATATTTTTATCAAGCTTGCAATATCCCCTGTGTCAAGAAAATATTTACAGAGATCCTGGAGATTTCTTTTCAAAACCTCCAATTCCTCCTCGGTCGGACCGTACTTCATTATTTCAAAGATAATCCAGGCAATCTGGGGTTCAACTGTAAGTTCGCCCATTGTCTCGGTCAACTTAACAATCTCTTCTTCCTCAGATGCCGAGATTTGCTCGGTTGCCATAATGGTATCGAGCGTGTCTTGATATGATTCAGGAAGGAATGCAAAATCGGCATCTTCATTAAAAATATTTCGGAGCTTTTCCTTCATTACATCTTCGCTGTCTTTCCGCTCTGCTGAAACAAGTTGCGAACCGGCAGACTTGTCTATGGAAATATTTGCCAGCTTCTTAAGCACAGACAATGTGGTTGGAGGAATGTATGTTTCCTGCTGATTTACATCCTCAAACGCCTCGATGACAAGTTGTGCCGGCAACCTGGGTAGAATTTTTTTGGCCAGCTCCTGTCTTGGCGCCATGGTTTTAAGCATGCCTGAAAGAAACTGTCTTTTCAGATCAGGTTTCAATTTGCCGACAAACTTCGAGAAGTTGTCAGATGCCGAGGCATAAGAGTTTCCAGCCACGGATTCTTCTGCCATACATTCTCCGCCAAGCTTCTTCATAAATGACGTAATTGTTTGCTCATATTTTACGCCCTTAACTCCGGTGGAAATCTCTTCAGGGCTTTCGTTTAAAACTTTTGCCAGGGTTTCTGGGTCTATCTCGAATGTACTGGATAGCTGTTTGCCATGGGGATCGAGGGTTCCCTCCATAAGCCCGTAGACAAAACCCTCCCAGAGAGGAATAGGTTGGCCGGAAAAGTCATCTATCAGTTCTTCTTCGGTAGCACCTAACAAGCTGTAGTCTATAGCTACAACCTGTATATGAAGTATTCCAAAATTATTTATAACCTGCTCGATTCCACCTTTTTCCGCTATCTCTTCAGGATCCTTATTCAGAACCTCGTTAAACATCAGAAGTTCATTTTCGTTTAAACCCCTGATAAAAGTGACCGCTGCAATCCCCCGGTTAAAAAGAGTTGTCGCAAAATCGCGGTAAACAGGATTTTTATTATCCAGGTAGTTCTGCCATACCATCAGAGAATCTTTGATTACACCAAAGGTTACCCGATCACGGATTTCCAGGATACGGCCTAGCAGGCTTATAGCCTTGGCCAGCGAGTTTTTTATTAAGGGGTGTTCTTCGGGATAGGACGTGACATTACGGCGCGAGATGTTTAACTCTTTAACAAGTTCTGCCAGAAGACTCATGTCCTGAGACTGGGAGTTGGCTTTATTATTCGGCTCGGCGCACATTAGTAAAAGGAGGTAAAGGTCAAAAATAGTAGCGCATATGCAAAAACTTACCCAACTTACTTTTCGTCTTTTTTGTTAACCTACTTTAGCTCCAGGTGCTATTTTTTGATCAGTGGTAAGTAGTGCCAGTCCATCTCCGTTGCCGGATGCGGCCAAAAGCATACCTTGTGACTCGACTCCAAAAAGCTTGGCTGGCGCAAGATTTGTAACAACTATAACCGTCTTGCCTACAAGCTCCTCCGGGGTATAAGACTTCGCTATTCCAGCCACTATCTGTCGAGCCTTCTCTCCAGTATCGACCTGCAAACATAGTAATTTATTTGATTTTTTTATACTCTCTGCTGCCAAGATTTTGCCCGTCTTTAATTCCACGCGCGCAAAGTCAGTTATTGTTATAAGATTGTCTGCCTTGCAGTCACCCTCAGGTGGCTGAGTGTCTGTGAGTTTCTCATCTGAAATTTCATTTTCTTTTGAAATATTTGAACTAGTTGAAACATTTGAACTATCTAAATTATTTAAACTATTTGTTTTCATATCCACCCTTGGAAACAATGATTTTCCCTTTATCACAACAGTCCCGGGACGCAGCAGTCCCCATTTTCTCTCTTCATTGAGATTTACCTTATCCAATTCGCTCTCCTGTCCCAGGCGAGCCCAAAGATGTTGCATGCTCTCAGGCAGAAACGGAGCCAAGTTGACGCAAAGTAGGCGCAATGATTCTGCAACACTGTAAAGAACGGTGTTTAGACTTTCTGTATCTGTTGAACTCTTAGCAAGATTCCACGGAGCCGTATCCTCTATGTACTTGTTGGCAAGTGAAACCAGCTTCCATATGTGTTCCAGAGCTTTGTTAAAGCGAAGTTTTTTGAGTTCATTGTCTACAAGACTCGCAACCGCCTCTGCCGTGGCTTTCAGCTCTGATTCCCTCTCACCTTCAGGACCTGGAGCAGGGACTATTCCATCACAGTAACGCACAATCATGTTCAGAGTTCTGCTTGCCAGGTTGCCGAGATCGTTAGCCAAATCACTGTTAATTCTGCCTGCCAGGGCGTTTATTGAAAAATCGCCGTCCAGACCAAACGGCACCTCGCGTAGTAGAAAGTACCGCAGGGCATCTGCACCGAATCTTTCCACCATTTCGTTGGGGTCAACAACATTTCCCGTGCTTTTAGACATTTTTTTGCCATCCACCGTCCACCATCCATGAGCAAACAAGCTCTTAGGAAGTGGCAGGTTCAAGGCCATAAGCATCGTGGACCAGTACACGGCATGGGTTGTAAGAATGTCCTTGCCCACTATGTGATAATCGGGCGGCCACCAGAACTCGCCCTCGCCGTTGTAGTAGGTTTGGCTAGGGGATTTTTCTCCCGTATGCCCGGCATTGCTGCTTTTGGGCGCCAGGTATCTTGTGGCCGAAAAATAATTCAAAAGTGCGTCAAACCAGACATAAGTGACAAAATTTTCATCAAAGGGAATAGGAACCCCCCAGGAAAGACGAAGCCGGGGTCTGGAGATACACAGGTCACCCAGTGGCTGACTTTTGAGAAATCCCATGACCTCATTTTTACGAAACTCCGGCATAATATATTCAGAGTTTGTCCGTATATGCTCCATAAGACGATCTTGATACTTAGACATGAGGAAAAAATAATTTTCTTCCTCAATAAGTTCTACAGTACGCCCGCAATCGGGGCAATTGCCATCAATCAAGTCGGTTTCTGTCCAGAAACGTTCATCCGGGGTGCAGTACCATCCCCGCCAGGGACGCTTTTCAATCTCCCCCCGATCCCAAAGCATCTGCAGAATTCCCTGCACTGTACGAATATGCGCCTCATCAGTGGTGCGAATAAAGGCATCATTGGTTATGAGAAGTTTTTTCCAGAGTTCACTAAAATTTAGAACCATAAGGTCCGCATGCTTCTTGGGAGATATCCTGCGGTTTGCAGCAGCCTCTTCCACTTTCTGTCCGTGTTCATCCGTGCCTGTCAGAAAAAACACATCGCGTCCGCACAAGCGGTTGTAACGGGCCAGTATATCAGCCGCTACAGTTGTGTATGCATGGCCTATGTGCGGGATGTCGTTTACATAGTAAATCGGCGTGGTAACGTAAAGTTTACCGTTCATTTCTTTATCATTTCTCCCATCTTCTCAAACCTTTTTTCTCCTGGAACGTCTCCTCCTCCTTGGCGATTTTCCGATCTTCTTTTGAACTGGTTTCCCGTCGGATGTTTCGGATATTTCGGTACTTTCAGATTTCTTTTCAGATTTTTCCCCATGCGTTTCAGCATTCTGAGCAGTCTTGCCAACGCTCGTTTCTCCTGTTGCCTGAAGATCTAAAGACGAAGTTTCTTGAGCTATTTTTTTAGATTTTGTCGCCTCAGATCTTGGAGTTCGGACCGGTTTTTCTTTCGCACCAGCCTTGTTATCCCGGATATGTTCATAACTCAAGCAACACATCAGGCGGCCGCAGAGCCCGGAAAGTTTGGAGGGATTTAAGGCTATATCCTGCCTTTTGGCCATCCGAATCGAGATAGGCGCAAACCGGGTAAGAAAGAGTTTGCAGCAAAGCTCTCGACCGCAACTGCCGATTCCTCCCAGAAATTTGGCCTCATCACGAATTCCGATCTGCCGGAGTTCTATCCTGGTTCTGAACTTAGAGGCCAGATCTTTTACCAGTTCCCGGAAATCAACCCTTTTTTCAGCTGTAAAGTAAAAGACGAATTTCTTTTTATCCAGAGTTATCCTGGTACCAACAAGACGCATTGGAAGGCCACTGCTCTTTATCTTTTCCTGACAGAAAACACGTCCCTCTTCCTCCATGCGGGTATTGTTCTCGTCATTTTTTACATCCTCGTCAGTAGCAATCCGAACAACTTTCTTAAGAGTTTTTTTACCAGGCTCTTCTGCTGTATCTGTGGTGCTTAATACCGTGGCGATATCCACTCCGGATTCCAAGGCAACAACGACTTTATCTCCACGTTTTACCTCCAGGGTATCCGCCTCGAATGTCTGTTGTTTTCCACTGGCCTTCAGCCTTGCATTTACAATTATGGTCATATATTTTGGGTTAATTTGGTTTTATTAGTTTAATTTGGTTTACAGGCTTTAAGTATCTATTTTACGTAATTACCCAATATCATCATTGTGGAAAAAAGATTAACCAAAAAAACAAATCCCCCTAAAATCCCCCTTTACTAAAGAGGAACTTCCATAGATCCCCCCTTTGAAAAAGGGGGGTAGGGGGGATTTTCCCCAACTTAGAGTAATTACTATTCTACCGCAAAACACTCCTGAACTGCATGAGAACGTGCTGGAACGTAAGCTGCTTGTTAAGGTTGAACCGAAGCAGTTGTCTAAGGCGAAACAACTCGGACAAAAGCTTTGACAACGCCTTGAGCGTTGTCTGTTCGACCGCACTCCGCACTGCGGCCTCTTGGTCGGCATTAATAAGAAGAGAAGAGTTTCCAGAAGATTTATAAACCATCAGATCCCTGACCCAGGCTATGGCATGATCAAACCACTCATCAATATCCTGACGATCCTTCCAGAGCTGATCAGCATCAGCCGTGCCCCTAAGCGCCATTTCAAGGCCCTTAAGAAAGTCGTTTCTGTCCAGGCAGAGATCCGGATCAAGAGCCTTGTTCAATCTTCCCTCGGACAACATGGCGCGAAGAGCGGCATCAGGCACTGCTTGCGCTGCCAGAACCTTTTCAATTTCTGTTCTGGGCAGTGGATAAAACCGGATTTTCTGGGCACGGGAGCGTATTGTTTCGGGCAGAAGATCCGACCTTGAAGAGACCAAAATTAAAATGCTGCTGTCAGGCGGTTCTTCAAGTGTTTTTAAAAACGCATTGGCTGCTGCCGGATTCATTGTCTCTGCATCCTTTACAACAACAACCTTAAGGCCTCCCTCAAAAGATTTTCTGGACAAAGATGTCTCAATAAGGCGAACCTGGTCGATCTTTATCTGTCTTTCTTCCCCTCCTATTACATAGACATCTGGATGAATGCCGGAGTCTATTCTACAGCAGGCTGAACAGACCCCGCAGGAGTCGGCCTCTGCCTCCCTGCAGATAAGAGCCTTTGCAAACTCGTGAGCGGCAAGGGTTTTACCTACACCGTCTTCACCCGAAAACAGATAGCAATGTGCAATAAATCCTTTTCTGAGGATACCGCGAAGAATCCCGATTGTATCATCTTGCCCTATAACCGCATCTAAAGACATAAGTGCTCTTGAATAACTTTCTGTATCCTTTGTTGAACCTCTTCCGGCCCGCCCACAGCGCTTATAAGCACTGCATGAGACTTTCGAGCGGCTATTGCATGAAACCCGTTTTTAACTTTTTCGTGAAACTCCAGCGATTCAAGTTCCATTCTGTCAATTTTTCCTGCCCCTGCGTTTCTGGCAAGGCCAACATTCACAGGAAGATCAAGAATAACTGTAAGATCCGGGATAAGCCCGCCAGTGGCAATTTCGTCCAGCCGGTTAATAATGTCGTGGTCAAGTCCCCGCCCGTATCCCTGATAGGCAAGTGTGGAATCAGAAAACCTATCACATAACACATATGTGCCAGCATTCAAAGCAGGCTTTATAACCTCTTCCACGTGCTGGGCTCTGGCCGCATTGTAGAGAAGCAGTTCTGTAAGGGCCGCCATGGCTGGCAGATCTGGATCAAGTAGAATTCCCCGTATACGCCGACCTACTGTGGTTCCTCCGGGCTCGAGGGTTTTCAGAACAGGGACCTCCCCGGTTTTTAGAAAAGTTTCGAGCAGCGGGATCTGTGTAGTTTTTCCAGCGCCCTCAACACCTTCTAAGACTATAAATTTTCCACGTTGTTGATCAATCATATTTTTTTGACATTAAGGCTTTTTGATGCACGTGCTACAAAATCACAAAATACTCTGAAGGTTACTTTTGATATTTTTAAGAAAAGAGAAGACTTTTTCTGCATCTTTTACATCAAGGGAGCCGGTTCCGCACGAGGGTGTAATCATGCTTTGATTATAAGCCTTCTGTTTGTCCACGCCTATGTCTACCAGAATATTCAGGCCTTGCCGGAGCTTGCTCGTAATGGTTTGAAGGTCGGTCTTACGAATTTCTTCGGTCGTAGGGACAACTCCCCAGGCAATCGTACCACCATTGTTTACAAAACTCTGTACCTCGTCAGGAAAGATGCGCAGCGATTCAGCGTAGAAATAGGCATCGAAGTTAAGAATATCGACACCGGATGCCACAATAAGCGGCCAGTGCGCCCTGCTACAACAGTGAATACCTGATATCCCACCAGCCGCCCGTATACTCTCCACCGTCTCCCGCAGAAGCCGTGCTGCCTCTTCTTCGGCAACCCCCACGTAGCTGGATGTGCCAAGTGCCGAGAGAATCGGTTCATCAATAAATATAATCACATCACTGGCAAACTTTTTAAGAAGCTGAATTTGCCACTTGGCTTTTCCTTTTAAAAGCGCAAGGGCTAACTCTCTTTTTTCTTCGTCAAAGTAGAGAGGTCTTTTTTCACGGTCCGTAAGTCCTAAAGTGAAAGTGAGCGGACCGGTAATATGTCCTTTGATTATTGGTAAACGGGGCCGTTTACTTAGTTCATCCAAAAACGAGTAAAGACCTTTCGCATACTCACGGCTAATCGGAAAACCTTCATCAGACTCCATAGCGCTGTAGAAGGCGAACACATCATCTTGCTTGCCATCAACCGCCCAGACGTTTTCATCCTCTATTAAAGCAAGTGGGAAACCTTCGATGTACTGGGGGATCATTAGCTCCTGCATTCCCAGGCGGGGCAATTGGGGCCAGAAGGGTATATCAACAGATTCAAGTATCAATCTGCACGCATCGACAGAGACAGTGTGAGGCAGGCTTCCGATTCCGGTTGTGCTAAATGGTTTAATCATGATTCAAAAAGTATACCGTATTCAAGCAGGCACCGGCAAAGACATAGTTTTACGTTTTGAGATTTTGGAGACGATGTTACTGGATCTTTTGCAAAAATCTTGACTTTGATTCTTTGCCGATGATATATTGAGCAATATTTATTAAGCAGTATTTAATGGGGCTGTAGCTCAGTTGGGAGAGCGCTTGAATGGCATTCAAGAGGTCGTCGGTTCGATCCCGATCAGCTCCACCATTATAGCGATTTTTTAATTTTAAGTAGCTCTCTTTCCAATAAAAACCTAGTAACTAAAATTATGAAGAAATTTCTGGTTATAGGCGGTACAGGTGTGGCAGGAACAGCAGCCATCAACGCTGTTCGCAAACACTTTGGTGCGAAAGCGGATATTACTGCGCTATGGTACGGTCGAAAGTATGAGGATATAAATATTGAAGGAGTTGACCGAGCTATATTCGGGGACATAACGGATAACAGCGTTTTAGACCAGATCGCTGCCTTATCCGGGTCGGCATTTGACTACGTTTTTTTCGCCACAGCACTGGGCGAGGTCGGCTTTCCTATAGAAATCTCCACCCCAGACCAGATTGCCTCTGCATGCAGAGTTTCATTTGATCCCATGATCAGCCTTGATGAAAAATTATCTATAGGTGTTATGGTGGGTTACTCCACCTTCTATAATTTTGAACATCAACGCATAAATTATGGCGCTATGGGACATGCAAAGGAACGAATAGAAAACTGGGTAGAGGATTCATCAGGACTCAGTCGACATGTGTGTATACGTGCAGGAGCGTTTCAGTCAGCATCCTCAAAGGCCATCAAGCTGTTACTGCGGAGGCATGCGAAAACATTGGCAGACTCAGGCTACCCGCTTCTTGAGAAGTACTTCAAAGACCGCAAGCCTTCGGAAGCAGTGGAGCTTTTGGAAGAGGCAATTCATGATGAGGAAAGACGTATCCTTGGAGATACATACACAAATCAACAAAATCTGACTGATGCTCATCTGATGCTGTTTCAAAACCCTGAGGCAAAGTTCGTAAATGTATGCGGAAGCAGGGTTTGGCTTTCAGATGAAATTCAACTGCTATCTCAGCCCGTCTTTAGTCCTTTTCTCCCAGATCATACTTTGACAACCGGTGTCGAAATGAGCGAAATGAGAGGTTAAGAAGCTTAGCCGCATCTGTCTTAACTCCCTTTGCATTCTGAAGCGCCTTGATCAGATAGCGTTTTTCAATATCCTCGATTATGCCATCCAGGTTGACACCTCCTACCGGAATGTCCTGTGGAAGCGGCAAAGAGTCAGGCATTCTGATTTCATCTGGAATATTCTCTTCCGTAATAGTATCCCCGCTACTTAGAACCATAAGTCGCTCCATTGTATTTTCGAGTTCGCGCACATTACCCCACCAGGGATAGCGGCTCAGAACCTCCATAGCCTCGTGCGAAATTTTTTTGAGAGGCTTGAACTTACCCAAAAAATGCCTGATTAAAAGTGACACATCCTCGGTCCTGTTTCTAAGCGGCGGTAGTTTAAGTGGTAGAACATTGAGTCTATAGTAAAGATCTTCGCGAAAAGCCCCTTCCTTAAGGGCCTCTTTCAGGTTTTTGTTTGTGGCCGAAACAATACGCACATCCACACAGATAACGTCAGTGCCGCCCACCTGGCGAAAAGCTCCATCCTCGAGAACACGAAGCATTTTCACCTGAAGCGGCAAAGGCAGATCACCTATCTCGTCAAGAAAAAGCGTGCCCTCACCAGCAATCTCAAAGAGTCCCTTTTTGTTGGCTACTGCATTTGTAAAAGCGCCTTTTACATGCCCGAAAAGTTCCGACTCCAGTAAATTTTCTGGAATCGCTCCGCAGTTAACTGTCACAAAAGGAGCAGTTTTACGGCAACTTAACTGGTGAACGGCTTTTGCCACAAGCTCTTTCCCTGTGCCGGATTCGCCCGTGATCATAACATTGGCTTCGCTCACAGCTATCTTGGGCAATAACTCAAGCACCTCCCGTATTGCAGCGCTTTGACCGATGATTTTTTGTAAAGCTGGCTCTTCATGCCTGGGCATTTCCAGCTTCGTTTTATCTAAAGGTTGTTTAGAACTATCCAGTGCTTCCTTTACAATATACCGGATATCATCGACTTTGAAAGGTTTGTTGATATAGTCACAAGCGCCCAGCTTCATAGCTTCCACTGCGGATTCCGCAGTTCCAAAAGCTGTAATAACTAGTACAACCGTATCAGGATTCACACTTTTTGCGCTTCTTAAAACCTCAATACCTCCTACTTCCGGCATCTTAAGATCGGTAATCACCATATCGAATACCGCCTTTTGTAGAGCCTTAAGAGCCGCGACTCCCCCCTCACAAGAGGTAACATCATGCCCCTCCTTCTCGAGGAGAATTCCTAGCACT